>NZ_JBIQNC010000140.1:6878-13801 GCF_044462705.1 Xenophilus sp. | reverse complement strand
ACCTTCGGCGCGATCATCCTCTGGGCCCTGCTCGGGCGCTCGCGCAACGCCTGAGCGGCCCGGCGGCTCAGCGGCCCCGCGGCGCCTTCTTCGCGGCGGCGGCCGGCTTCTTCTTGGCCGGCGCCGCCTTGACGGCCTTGACGGGCGCCGTCTTGCGCGCCGTCGCCACGGCCTTCCTGCGCGGCGCGGCCCGGCGCTCGCGCGCGGGCGCCACGGCAGGCTTTTCCGCCGGCGCCGGCGCGGCCTCCTGCATCAGCGCCATCAGCCTGCGGTGCTCGGCCAGCAGGTGGTCGCCGATCTCGTTCACGTCCGGCACCGCGCGGCGGCAGGCGATCAGGCCGTAGTCGAGCCGGCCGTTGTAGCTCTGCAGCGTGATGTTGAGCGCGGTGCCGTGGCTGGCGATGGACACCGGGTAGTAGCTGGTGACCAGGGCGCCGGCGAAGTACATGGGGAAGGGCGCGCCCTGCACGTTGGAGACGGCCACGTTGGCGGCCGGCGGCAGCATGTTGACCAGCCCCGAGCGGCCGACGACGGAGGCCATGCCCGACATCAGCCAGGGCGCGGCGAACATCGGGAAGTCGTCCAGGATCACCGCCTTGAACCTGTTCATGGTCGACTTGGACTGGGTGGAGGACTGGTTGATCGCCTTCAGCCGCTCCACCGGGTCCTGCAGGTCGGAGGCCAGGCTGACCAGGATCATGCTGGCCTGGTTGTTGGCCGTGTCGTCGCCGGCCTCGCGCAGGCTCACCGGCACCGCCGCCACCATCGATTCGGCGGGCAGCTCGCTGCCCGCCTTGAGGTACTGGCGCAGCGCGCCGGAGACGGTGGCCAGCACCACGTCGTTGAGCGTCACGCCGAAGTGCCTGGCGATGGCCTTGGTCTCGGCCAGCGGGATGGTGCGGCCGGCGAAGGCGCGCTGGTTGGTGATGGAGACGTTGAAGGGCGTGCGCGGCGCCGTCAGGTTGTAGCGCCGGGCCAGCGCGCGCGGGTCCAGCTCGCGCGGCAGCTCCTGCGGCGCGGCGGCCAGGTCGGCCAGCGCCTTGCCCAGGGCCGGCAGCATCTTGTAGAGCTTGACGTACTGGGCGGCGGTGTTGCGCAGGGCGGCCGAGGCGAGTTCGGCCATGCCGAGCTGGTAGCCGCTGCGGCGCGGCTTGCGGCGCGGCGGCCTCACCACGCGGCCGGCGGGCTCCAGGTCGAAGATCGCCTTGCCCACCTCCACGCCGGCCTGGCCGTCGATGCCGGCATGGTGCACCTTGGTGTAGAGCGCCACCTCGCCGCTCTTGAGGCCGTCGATGATGTAGAACTCCCACAGCGGCCGGCTGCGGTCGATCAGCGAGGAGTGCAGCCGCGCCACGTACTGCTGGAGCTGCCGGTTGGTGCCGGGCTTGGGCAGCGTGATGTGGCGCACGTGGTAGTCGACGTCGATGTCGTCGTCGTCCACCCACACCGGGTTGGACAGGTCGAAGGGCATCAGCGCGAGCTTGCGCGTGAACACGTCGGCCAGGTGGATGCGGCCGGCCATGAAGGCCTTGGCGTCCTCGTAGAAGTCGCCCTGGTAGCCCTTGGGCAGTTGCAGCACGTTGAGCGAGCCCACGTGCATGGGCATCTCGGGCGTCTCGAAATGCAGGAAGGTGGCGTCCAGGCCACTGAGGTGTTTCACGCGGTGCCTCCGTCTCGTCGTGCTGGTGTGGACCGCGGCGTCTGCAGTCATGCAGCGCGGGCCGCGTGGCCTTTGTACAGCGGCCGGCCGGGGCGCCACCTCCGCGTAAACGCGGGGGCCGCTGCACGGCACGGGAGCGGAAGGGAAGGGCGCCGCGCGGTCAGCGGCCCGAGGGCAGGTCGGCGGCGATGGTGTCCGGGTCGGCCGCGACCGCGTGCACGGCATAGATGCCGGCCGGGCGCCCGCCCAGGCGCACGTCGACCCGCTCAAAATAGGACATCAGGCTGCTGGCGGCGTCGTGCAGGCAGTCGGCGATGCTCTCGAAGAAGTCCGGGCACGGATGGCCGGGCTGGCCCGGCTGGCCGGGGGCGCGGAGGCTGTAGGTGTAGACGCCGGGCCGCACCGGCCGCAGGTCCAGGATCGGGTTCATGCTCGTTCTTCTCCCTGATGTGCGCACTGCCGCAGCCCCCCGCGCAGGATGAGGGCCGCGGCGCAGGCGCTAGTCTGCACCAGAGATGAACACTTTCGGCGTAGGACGCACGCCACAGCAACGACTTGTGCACAGCAACATGAAGGTTTGCCCACTACTGCCGCCTTTGGCGGCCTGAATTGCAACGCAGTGCAACACCTGTGGCCTGGCGCTGCGCCACCGGCGCGCACGGCGGAAGCGGCGGGCCGGCCCGTTAGACTCGCACGCTTTGCGGCCGCGGTCCTGCGCGGCTTTCTGCAGCCTTCTTCCTCCCCTTTTCGATGACCGATGCATCCGCCGCGCGCAGCCGCGCGGTGTTCGAGTTCAAGAGCGCCACGCTGCCGCTGATCGCGGTGATCCTGAAGACCGCCGACCTGGCGGTGCTGACCGCGGCGCTCGACGTGCAACTGGCGGACTCGCCCGATTTCTTCGAGCAGGAGCCGGTGGTGATCGACCTCTCGCAGCTGCCGGAAGACGAGGCCCGGGCCGCCATCGACTTCGCCGCGCTGCGCCGCATCCTGGCGCGCCACCAGACGCAGCCGGTGGCGGTGCGCGGCGCCACCGAAGCGCAGGCGCAGGCCGCTCGCGCGGCGGGCCTGGCGATCGCGGCCATGCCGGTGGCGCCGCCGGCGCGCCCGGCCGAGGCACCCAGCCCGGCGCCGCAGATCGTGCGCGAGGTGCCGGTGCCGCAGGGCGGCACGCTGCTGATCGACCGGCCGCTGCGCTCGGGCCAGCAGGTGTACGCGCGCGGCGGCGACGTGATCGTGACCGAGGTGGTGAACTTCGGCGCCGAGGTGATCGCCGACGGCCACATCCACGTGTACGCGCCGCTGCGCGGCAAGGCCATCGCCGGCGCGCGGGGCAACACGGAGGCGCGCATCTTCACCACCTGCCTGGAGGCGCAGCTGGTGGCGATCGCGGGCATCTACCGCACCTCCGAAGTGGCGCTTCCGGCGGCGGTGGCGGGCAAATCCGCACAGATCCGGCTGGCCGACGACAAGCTGCTGATGGAACCCATCGCGGGCTGAACGACACTTCCGACCGACACACAAGACAAGGCAACAAGGATTTCAGGCAAATGACCAAGATCGTGGTGGTGACCTCGGGCAAGGGCGGCGTCGGCAAGACGACCACCAGCGCCAGCTTTTCGTCGGGCCTGGCGCTGGCGGGCAAGAAGACGGCCGTGATCGACTTCGACGTCGGCCTGCGCAACCTGGACCTGATCATGGGCTGCGAGCGGCGCGTGGTGTACGACTTCGTGAACGTGATCCAGGGCGAGGCCAACCTCAAGCAGGCGCTGATCAAGGACAAGCAGCTCGACAACCTGTTCGTGCTGGCCGCCTCGCAGACGCGCGACAAGGAAGCGCTGACGCAGGAAGGCGTCGAGAAGGTGCTGAACGAGCTGCGCGGGATGGAGTTCGACTACATCGTCTGCGACTCGCCCGCCGGCATCGAGACCGGCGCGCTGATGGCGATGCACTTCGCGGACGAGGCGCTGATCGTGACCAACCCCGAGGTCTCGTCGGTGCGCGACTCCGACCGCATCCTCGGCATGCTCGGCTCCAAGACCAAGCGCGCCAAGGACGGCGCCGAGCCGATCAAGGAGCACCTGCTGATCACCCGCTACAACCCCAACCGGGTGGCCGACGGCCAGATGCTCTCGCTGGAGGACATCCAGGACATCCTGCGCATCAAGCTGATCGGCGTGATCCCCGAGTCCGAGTCGGTGCTGCAGGCCTCCAACCAGGGCGTGCCGGCGATCCACGACAAGGAGACCGAGGTGGCGCAGGCCTACAGCGACGTGGTGGCGCGCTTTCTCGGCGAAGACCGGCCGCTGCGCTTCATCGAGGCGGAAAAGCCCGGCTTCTTCAAGCGCCTGTTCGGGAGGTAAGGGCCATGTCCTTTCTCTCCTTCCTGCTCGGCGAGAAGAAGAAGACGGCCAGCGTCGCCAAGGAGCGGCTGCAGATCATCCTGGCGCACGAGCGCGGCAGCCTGGGCTCGCGCCGCCCGAACTACCTGCCCGAGCTGCAGCGCGAGCTGGTGGCCGTGATCTCCAAGTACGTGTCGATCAAGCCCGAGGACATCAAGGTCAACCTGGAGAAGCAGGACGACCTGGAGGTGCTGGAGGTGAAGATCGAGCTGCCCGAGGCCGCGCCGGCCCGCTGACGCCGGCGCTCAGACGGCCGCGACGAAGCGCACCACCGCCTCGAGCACGGGGCCGTCGCGCAGCATGCGGCGATGGCCCAGACCGCGGGTCTCGTGCATCCGCGCACCAGCGATGGCGCCGGCGAACGCCAGCCCGTCCGCGAAGGCGTTGACGCGGTCGTCCCGGTCATGCACCACCAGCGTCGGCTGCGCGACGCGCGGGCCGACGGCACGCGGCTCGAACTGCGACATCAGCACCCCCTCGCGTCCTTCCACGACGTCCTGCAGCCCGGCGCGCGTGCGTTCGCTCAGGGCGAAGGCCTGCGCGAAGTAGCGCGTGTAGTCGCGCGGCGAGGCGGGCGGCGCCAGCAGGACCAGGCGCCCCGTCGGCAGGCCCCGCGCCGCCGCCCACGCCGCGGCATTGGCGCCCAGCGAGTGGGCCAGCACCGCCCTCAGCGCAGCGCCGCGTTCCGCCTCGAGCCGCGCCGCCGCATAGCCGATCGCGCGCCCGAACTGCGGCAGATTGCTGGTGCGGCCGGTGCTGCGGCCGTGGGCCGGCAGGTCCAGCAGCACGGGCGCCATCCCCGCCGCAGCCAGCCGGGCCGCCAGCGGCAGCATCTGCCCTGCGTGCCCACCCCAGCCATGCGCCAGCAGCACGGCCGGCGCCTGCGCATCGCCTGCTTCGGGGATGTAGACGACGAGGCTGCCGTCCTCGAAAGGCCAGTGCACGCGGCGCCAGCCCGCCTGCGGCCACTGGTGGCGCTGCAGGCGGCGCGGCGGCAGGGGCGTGCAGAACAGGCGCGTGGCGGCGCGCACCGCCAGCGCCGGCCAGAACCGCTGCGAGGCGCCGAGGCCCCAGCGCGCCATCCGCGTGACTGCGCCGGCCTGGGCGTAGAAGGCCGAGGCCGGGCTGGAGGAAGAAGCATCGACGCCGTTCATGCCGCGCTCCTCAGTACCAGCACCATGCCTGGTTGTCGCGCGGCAGCGCCGCGAGCGTGTCGCGCACCGCTTCGACGAGACGCCGCAGCGCGAGCGCGGCGGATCCGAGGACGAGGAGGCAGAGCATGAAGGCGATCATGGGATTCTCCAGTTAGCGCACGGTTGTGCGAAATTCAGATGAAGATGAACGAAGGCGCTGTGGCGTCGGACTGATTCAGGCCCGGTGGCTCTTCACCAGGCGCCGCCAAGAGGCGGCGGCATGGGCGGCGGCGTTCGGGTCGCGCAGGAAGCGGGCGTCGTGCAGCAGCGTCATGACGACGCCGTTCAGCTCGCTGGCGACCTCGGCCGGATCGGTGTCCGCACGCAGTTCGCCGGTGTCGATGGCCTGCTGCACCGTGCGGCGCAGCGCGGCGCGCCAGCGGATGATCTCGGCGTGGAGATGGTCGCGCAGCGGCCCGTCGCGGTCGTCCAGCTCGAAGGCGCCGGCCATGTAGATGCACCCGGCGTGCGTCTCGACGTCACGGGTGCGCGCGATCCATCGCCGGGCGATGTCCTCCAGCCGCGCCAGGCCCTTGGGCTTCTGCATGGCGGGCGCGAAGACCTCGGCGACGAAGCGGCGGCCGTACTCGTCGATGACGGCCTTCTGCAGGGCCTCGCGCGAGCCGGCGCGGGAGAACACCCCGCTCTTGGACAGCCCCAGCCGGTCGGCCACGGCCTGCAGGGTCAGCGCCTCCAGGCCCTCGGCCGCGACGAGATCGAGCGCGGCGCCGACGATGGCGGCACGGGTCATCTCGCTTTTTTGCGTTCGGGCATCCATGGACCTAATTTAGCACAGTCGTCTGAAAATTGCCCGCGCTAGGCGCGAAGCCTTGTACGCGGTATCGTCACCGGCGCTATCTATCCACCCAACCAACGACCAGGAGACTTGGCATGGCCACTCGCAAGACCACCGGCGCGGATGACAAGCGCGGCGCGGGCTCAAACCCCGCAGCCGACATGCAGGAGGCGTTCACCCAGTCGCTCAAGGGCATCACGGACCGGATGCAGGACCTGAACCTCACGGGCACCGCGGCCGCGCTGCTGGAGAACGGCCGCAAGGACATCGAGGCGCTGGTGGAGGCCAACAAGCGCTCCTACCAGGGGCTGCAGACCGTGGTGCAGCGTCAGACGGAGATGCTGCGCAACTCCGTCACCGAATGGCAGGAGGCGATGAAGGGCCTGCCGGGCCAGGACATGAGCGCGAACCTGTCCAAGCTCGACGAGATGGGCAAGGCCGCCTTCCAGCAGGCGCTCAACGACATCCGCGAGCTGGCCGACGTGGCGGCGAAGTCGCAGGCCGAGGCCTTCGAGATCGTGCGCAAACGCGTCAGCGACAACGTGGAACAGGTCACCCAGCTCCTGCAGCAGGGCAGCGGCAGGAAGAAGTAGCGGACGCAGGCAGGCGGCCCCGCGGGCCGGCCTTCACCGGGGCCGCAGCAGCTTGCCGGTGGACGAGGCGCGCGCGAGCACGCCGCCGTCGACGTCCATGAGCTGCGCCTCCAGGAAGACCACGCTGCCGCCCCAGCGCAGCACGCGGGCCTCGGCCTCCACCGGGGCGACGCCGACGCGCTCCAGGAAGCTGACCTTCAGCTCCAGCGAGGCGAGCCGCACCTGCGCGTCGCGGGCGGCCACGGCGAAGGCCATCGCGTTGTCCAGCCAGGCGGTGACGAA
>NZ_JBIQNC010000140.1:0-6778 GCF_044462705.1 Xenophilus sp. | reverse complement strand
ACAGCCCGTGGCGTCACGGTGCCTGACGTGTGTGACGTGCCAACTGTGTCACGTTCGGCGGCCCGCCGCTGTGAAGCAATTCACACGCCTGCGCGGCGGCGGGTGACGAAATGTGAGTGCCGTCAGGGGCCGTTGCCCTGCGGCCCGGTCGCCGGCGGCGTCGCATGCCCGCTGGAGCCGGGCGCCAGCTTGCGGCCGAAGGCCTCGCCGACGCGGCGGATGGGGGCGCTGGCTGCCTCGGCGCCACGGTTGATGCCGCGGCGCGTGGCGTCCTCGGCCCGGTCGATGCCGCGGCCGGCGGCATCGGTGCCGCGCTTCATGCCGCCGACGACCTTGCCGTCCTGCGCGGGCTGCTTGAGCGTGTGGGCGCGCTGCGCCCTGGGTGGATCGTTGCCCTCGGGCTGGGCGGCCGCCGGCAGGGCGGCGCCGAGCACCGCGGCGGAACCGGCCAGCGCCAGCAGTCGGACAACGGAAAGGATGCGTGTGTTCGTCATGGCAACTCCCGCCGGCGCGGCCGGCGGGAGCCGCTGCCGGATCACGTGGCCGGCTTGTCGCTCGGCGACTTGATGTTATTGCGCAGTTCGTCGCTCATGGGTAGGCCAACTGCCTGGTTCTTCGGGGGAATGGGCCCCATGAACCACTTGTCGTAGAGCTTCTCGAACTCGCCCGACTTCATCATGCCGGTGATCACGCCGTCCACCAGCGCCTTGAACTTCGGATCGTCCTTGCGGACCATGCAGGCGTAGGGCTCGACCTGCAGCGCCTCGCCCACCACCTCCAGGCTGGCCGGGTCCTTGGCGTTGGCCTTCAGGCCGTACAGCAGGATGTCGTCCATCGGGAAGGCGGCGGCGCGGTCGGTCTCCACCAGCAGCAGCGCGTCGGCGTGGTCCTTGGTGCCAACGACGTCGATGCCCAGCTTCTTCTCGTCGTTGTACTTGCGCACGACGAGCATGTTGGTGGTGCCGGTGGTGATGGCCACCTTCTTGCCCTTGAGGTCGGCCCAGTCCTTGATGCCGGAGCTCTTCTTCACCAGGAGGCGCGTGCCCGTGTAGAAGTGGTTGATGGCGAAGTCCACGTCCTTGCCGCGGGCGCTGTTGTTGGTGGTGGAGCCGCACTCCAGGTCGACGGTGCCGTTGTTCAGCAGCGGGATGCGGTTCTGCGAGGTGACGGGCATCCACTCGACCTTCAGGTCGGCCTTGCCGGTCTGCTTCTTCACCGCCTCGGCGACGGCGTTGGAGATGTCCACCGCGAAGCCGATCGGCTTGCCGGGACCGTCCAGGTAGCTGAAGGGCACGGAGGACTCGCGGTAGGCGAACGTGATCTTGTTGGCCTCGGCCGCCTTGGCCAAGGTATCGCCGGCCTGCGCGGACGTGGCCGCCAGCGCGGCGAGCAGGACGGCGGCGGACAGTGCGGAGAGCTTCATGGGTACCTTTCTCGGGAACGAAGTAAAAGAAGAAACACCCGGCAAGCAAGGGTCCGGCCAGTGTGGACGCAAGCCCGCCCACCGTGGCATTCCTTTTTGCCCGCGGCCCATGTTCAAAGCTTATGGTGAGGGTATCCCCCATGATCTGCCGGCATGGGTGGGCATGCGATCGGCATGGTCCACATGCCGCGCGGGCGCCTAGAGTGGACGCCTCGGCGGGCACCGTCCCTTCCTCCTCATCCTCTTCCTCACTCGTCTCATGCACATCTGCGTGCTCGGCGCCGGCATCGTGGGCCTGGCCTGCGCCTGGGAGTTGCAACGCCAGGGCCACCAGGTCACGGTGGTCGACCAGGCCACGCCGGGCGCCGGCACCAGCAGCGGCAACGGCGCGCAGCTGAGCTACTCGTACGTGGCGCCGCTGGCCGATGCGTCCATCTGGCGCCAGCTGCCGCACCTGCTGCTGGCCGGCGATTCGCCGCTGAAGCTGCGGCCCCGCCTGGACCCGCAGCAGTGGCGCTGGGGCCTGGCCTTCCTGGCCGCCTGCAACGCGCGCGCCGCCGCCGACGGCACGGCGCGGCTGCTCTCGCTGGCGGCCGTCAGCCGCGTGGGCTTCGAGGCCATGCGCGCCGAGCTGGCGCCCGGCGACGCGCCCTTCTGCGACTTCTCCGCCACCGGCAAGCTGGTGCTCTACCGCAGCCGCGAGGGCCTGGAGGCGGCGGGCGGGCAGATCGCGCTGCAGCGCCGCCTGGGCGCGCCGGAACAGGCCGTGGTGACGCCCGAGGAATGCGTGCGGCTAGAACCGGCGCTGGCGCAGTACGCCCGCCGGATCGCCGGCGGCGTGCACACGCCCAGCGAATGCGCGGCTGACTGCCTGAAGGTCTGCCAGGCGCTGGCCGCGGCGCTGGCGCAGCGCGGCGTGCGCTTCGTGCTGGGGCACGCGGCCGAGGCCTTCGACCTGCGCGCCGGCCGCGTGCAGGCGGTGCAGACCGCCGCCGGGCCGGTGCAGGCCGACCTGTTCGTGATGGCGCTGGGCACGGCCAGCGTGCGCTTCGGCCGGCAGCTCGGCGCCTACCTGCCGGTCTACCCGCTCAAGGGCTACAGCATCACCGTGCCGGTGGATGCGGCGCCCGGCGCCGCGCCGCGCGTGAGCGTGACCGACACCGCCCGCAAGACGGTGTTCGCCCGCCTGGGCGACCGCCTGCGCGTGGCCGGCATGGCGGAGCTGGTGGGCGAGGACCTGGCCATCCCGCAGGATCGCGTCGACACGCTGGTCGCGGCGACGAAGGCCGTCTTCCCGCAGGCGGCGCGCGACTTCGGCGCGCCGCAGCCCTGGGCCGGCCTGCGGCCGGCCACGCCGCGCGGCACGCCCATCGTCGGGCGGGTGGGCCGCGCGCCGCGCAACATGCTGTTCAACACCGGCCACGGCGCGCTGGGCTTCACGCTGGCCTTCGGCTCCGCTGCCGAGATCGCGGCGCTGGCGGCGGCCGGGCCCTGACGAGGTCAGTCTTCCAGCACCTGCTGCACGCACTGCAGCAGGCTGCGCACCGCCACCGACTCCGTGGCGTGCAGCGGGCGCAGCGCGCGCACGGGCACCGGCAGCTGCGGGCGCAGGGCCAGCACGTCGACCCGGCTGCGGTCGGCCGAGCGCGAGGTGCAGGCGTCCACCAGCGCCACGCCCAGGCCGTGGTGCGCCATCGCCAGCGCGGCGTGGTAGGTCTGGACGGTGATCACGGCGTTCAGGCTCACGCCGGCATCGCGGCAGGCCTGGCTGAGGCTGGTGCCCACCGGGTCGCGCGCGTCGAGCGCCGCCACCGGCACGCCGTCCAGCGCCGCCAGGTCGACGGCGCCCTGCGCCACCGCCGCGCGCGGCAGCAGGCCGCGCGGCGCGATGCAGACGATCGGGCTGGTGGCCAGCGTCTCGTGCGCCAGCCCCGGCGGCGGCACCGGGTTGAAGGCCAGGCCCACGTCGGCCTCGCGCAGCAGCAGCGCCGAGACGATCTGCGGCGTGTGCAGCCCCTCCACGTGGATCGTCACGCTGGGATGCCGGCGGCGGAAGGCGACCAGCGCGCGCGGCAGCACCTCGTGCGTGAGCGCCATCACCGCCAGGATGCGCAGCACCGTCGCGTCGCCGCCGGCGCGCAGGCTGGCGGCCAGCCGCTGCACCTCGTCCATCTGCGCGAACAGGCGCTCGATGTGCGGGTACAGCGCCTGCGCCTCGGCGGTGGGCGTGAGGCGGCCCTTGTCGCGGCGGAACAGCGCGAAGCCCAGCTGCAGCTCGGCATGCTGCAGCGTGCGGCTGACGGCCGGCTGCGTGACGTTGATCAGCCGCGCCGCCGCGCTCACGCTGCCGGTGAGCATGACGGCGTTGAAGACCTCGATGTGGCGCAGCCGCATCGGCTCAGTTTTCTTCGCCGCGCTGCGCGCGGGCGAGGCGCTCGCTCTTCCAGTACACGTCGTCGCCGCCGTCCACGCGGTTGAGCACGCGGGCCAGCACGAACATCAGGTCCGACAGGCGGTTGAGGTAGTGGCGCGGCGCGGCGCCGACGGCTTCGCCCTGCTGCGCCGCCAGCGCCACCACGGCGCGCTCGGCCCGGCGCGCCACGGTGCGGCACACGTGCGCCTGCGCGGCGGCGCGGGTGCCGGCCGGCAGGATGAATTCCATCAGCCGCGGCAGCGCGGCGTTGTGCTCGGCCAGCGCGTTGTCGAGCTGGAGCACGGCTTCGTCCTTGAGCAGCGTGTGCCCCGGCATCGACAGCTCGCCGCCCAGGTTGAAGAGCTGGTGCTGCACGTCCACCAGCAGCTCGCGCACGCCGTCGGGCAGCGGCTCGCACAGCAGCAGGCCGATGTGCGAGTTCAGCTCGTCCACGTCGCCCATCGCGGCGAAGCGCGGGTGGTGCTTGGGCAGGCGCGTGTTGTCGGCCAGGCCGGAGGTGCCGTCGTCGCCGGTGCGCGTGGCGATCTGCGTGAGTCGGTTGCCCATGAGGTGGCTCGGGAGAGTGAGGAAACCGCGCAATGGTAGGCCGCGCGGGCGCAGGCGGCTCAGCCCGGCCGTGTGGCGGTGTATTCGGAGAACACGCCCAGTTCCACGTGGCGCTCGACGCGCTCGAAGCCGGCGGCGCGCAGCGCCTCGATCACCGTGGCGGGCGGGATGCAGGCCTCGATGGTGTCCCAGTAGAAGCGCCACAGCTCCGGCGTGGCCCGCCGGCGCGCGACGAGGCGGGCGATCACCGGCACCACGGTGCGCATGTAGCCCTTGAGCACGGCCGTGCCGACGCGGCCTTCGGGCTTGCTGATCTCCAGCACCAGCAGGCGCCCGCCCGGGCGCAGCACGCGGAAGAACTCGGCGAAGGCCGCGCTCACGTCGGCGATGTGGCGCAGCGCATAGCCCATGCTGAGGAAGTCGCTGCTGCCATCGGGCAAGGGCAGCGCCTCGGCCCGGCCGGCGAGCAGGTCCGCGCGCGGCAGCGCCACCTCGCGCAGCATGCCGGGACTGGGATCGACGCCGACCAGCCGCCCGCGCGGCCCGACGAGCGCCAGCGCCTCGCGCGCCACCAGGCCGGTGCCGATGCCCACGTCCACCACGTGTGCGCCGGCGCCGAGTCCGGCGCGCCTGAGTGCCGCGCGGCGGTACCAGGCGCCCGAGCCCAGCGCCAGCACGCGCTCGATGCGGTCGTAGTCGGGCGCGGTGTCGTCGAAGATGCGGCGCAGGTAGCGGCCATGCTCCGCCTCGTCGGCGTAGTAGGCCGGCAGCGGCGCATGCGGGAGCTGCACCTTGGCGGCGGCGACCGGCGGGCGGGCTTCACTCATCGAATCATTATTGCCCCCGGGTCCCGCGCGCCCCGGGCCATGCGCCGGCGGTGCGCAGGGGCATCCGCGCGAGGCGGTGCGTTCCTAGAATGGCAGACCGCCCGGCCCCGCCCCAAGGAGACCCCCCATGAACGCGCCCGCCCACCTGGCCCACGTCGCCCCCGAGATCGCACCCCGCCCCGTGCCCCAGGCGCTGCTGGACGCGCTGGCCGCGCGCTTCGGCGCGCAGTGCTCCACCGCGATGGCGGTGCGCACGCAGCACGGGCGCGACGAGTCCTCCTACACCGACGTGCCGCCGCCGGCGGCGGTGGTCTTCGCCGAGAGCACGCAGGACGTGGCCGAGGCCGTGAAGCTGGCGGCCGAGCACGCGGTGCCGGTGATTCCCTACGGCGTCGGCTCCTCGCTCGAAGGGCACCTGCTGGCGGTGCAGGGCGGCATCAGCATCGACGTCTCGCGCATGAACCGCGTGCTCTCGGTCAACGCGGACGACCTCACCGTCACCGTGCAGCCGGGCGTCACGCGCAAGCAGCTCAACGACGAGATCAAGTCCACGGGCCTGTTCTTCCCCATCGACCCGGGCGCCGACGCCTCGATCGGCGGCATGACGGCCACGCGCGCCAGCGGCACCAACGCCGTGCGCTACGGCACGATGCGCGAGAACGTGCTGGCGCTGGAGGTGGTGACCGCGAGCGGCGAGGCGATCCGCACCGGCACGCGGGCCAAGAAGTCGAGCGCCGGCTACGACCTCACGCGCCTGATCGTCGGCAGCGAGGGCACGCTGGGCGTGGTCACCGAGATCACGCTGCGCCTGTACCCGCTGCCCGAGGCGGTGTCGGCCGCGATCTGCTCCTTCCCCAGCATCGAGGCCGCCGTGCGCACGGTGATCCAGACCATCCAGCTCGGCGTGCCGATCGCGCGGGTGGAGCTGATCGACGCGAACACGGTGCGCATGGTCAACGCGCACAGCAAGCTCGGGCTGCGCGAGGAACCGATGCTGCTGATGGAGTTCCACGGCTCGCCGGCCGGCGTGAAGGAGCAGGCCGAGACGGTGCAGGAGATCGCGGCGGAGCACGGCGGCAACGCCTTCGAGTGGGCCACCACGCCCGAGGAGCGCACCCGCCTGTGGACGGCACGGCACAACGCGTACTTCGCCGCCATCCAGAGCCGGCCCGGCTGCCGCGCCATCAGCACCGACACCTGCGTGCCGATCTCGCGCCTGGCCGACTGCCTGCTCGACTCGGTGGCCGAGGCGGACGCCAGCGGCATCCCCTACTTCCTCGTCGGCCACGTGGGCGACGGCAACTTCCACTTCGGCTACCTGATCGACCCCGAGGACCCGGCCGAGCGCGCCAAGGCGGAGGAACTGAACCACACGCTGGTGGCGCGCGCCATTGCGCTGGAAGGCACCTGCACCGGCGAGCACGGCGTGGGCCTGCACAAGATGGGCTTCCTGCTGGACGAGGCCGGCGCCGGCGCGGTGGACATGATGCGCACCATCAAGCGCGCGCTGGACCCGAAGAACATCATGAACCCGGGGAAGATCTTCAG
>NZ_JBIQNC010000139.1:0-14011 GCF_044462705.1 Xenophilus sp. | reverse complement strand
TCCTGCATCAGCAGCATGCCGATCTCCAGCCACTGCTTCTGGCCGTGGCTGAGCAGGCCCGCCATGCGGTTCACGCTCGCGGCCAGGTGGATGGTGTGCAGCACCTCGGCCAGCCGGTCGGCCTGTGCCGAGTCGAGGCGGAAGCGCATCGAATGCCTGACGCCCTTGTCGGTCTTCAGCGCCAGCTCCAGGTTCTCGAACACGGTGAGCTGCTCGAACACGGTGGGCTTCTGGAACTTGCGGCCGATGCCCAGTTGCGCGATCTCGGCCTCGCGGTGGCGCAGCAGGTCGATGGTGCTGCCGAACCAGACGGTGCCGCTGTCGGGCCGCGTCTTGCCGGTGATGATGTCCATCATGGTCGTCTTGCCGGCGCCGTTGGGGCCGATGATGCAGCGCAGCTCGCCGGGCGCGATGTCCAGGCTCAGCCGGTTGATCGCCTTGAAGCCGTCGAAGCTGACGCTCACGTCCTCCAGGTACAGGATGCGGCCGTGGGTCACGTCCACCTCGCCCGGCACCGCCGGGCGACCGTAGCCGGCCTCGCGGCCGCCGGACTCGGTGCGGCCCGTGGGCGGCTGGCCGTGGTGCATCGCGTAGCGCGCGGCGCCGGCGTCCATCAGGTCGGGCGTCATGCCTTGGCCCCTCCTTGCGCTTCGGCGGCGGCGGCGGGCGCCTGCCTCTTCGCGCCGCGCCGCAGGCGCCGCACCAGGCCGACGATGCCGTCGGGCAGGAACAGCGTCACCGCGATGAACAGCGCACCCAGGAAGTACAGCCAGTACTCCGGCGCCACCACCGTCAGCCAGCTCTTGGCGCCGTTGACCAGGAAGGCGCCGACGATCGGACCGACCAGCGTGGCGCGGCCGCCCACCGCCGTCCAGATCGCGATCTCGATGGAGGCGGCGGTGCTCATCTCGCCCGGGTTGATGATGCCCACCTGCGGCACGTACAGCGCGCCGGCCACGCCGCACATCATGGCCGAGATGACCCAGATGGCGAGCTTGTAGGGCAGCGGGTCATAGCCGCAGAACATGGTGCGCGACTCGGCGTCGCGGATGGCTTGCAGCACGCGGCCGAACTTGCTGCCCACCAGCCACTTCGCGAAGAGGAAGAAGCCCAGCAGCACCAGGCCGGTGAGCGCGAACAGCAGCATGCGCGCCTCGCGCGTGGCGATGGGCTGGCCCAGGATGCGCTTGAAGTCGGTGAAGCCGTTGTTGCCGCCGAAGCCCGTCTCGTTGCGGAAGAAGAGGAGCATCGCCGCGAAGGTCAGCGCCTGCGTGATGATCGAGAAGTACACACCCTTGATGCGCGAGCGGAAGGCGAAGTACCCGAACACCAGCGCCAGCAGGCCGGGCACCGCCACCACCATCAGCATCTGGAACACGAAGGAGTCGCTGAAGGTCCAGTGCCAGGGCAACTGCTTCCAGTCGAGGAAGACCATGAAGTCCGGCAGGTCGCTCTGGTAGTTGCCGTCGCGGCCGATCTGGCGCATGAGGTACATGCCCATCATGTAGCCGCCCAGCGCGAAGAACAGGCCGTGGCCCAGAGAGAGGATGCCGGTGTAGCCCCAGATCAGGTCCATCGCCAGCGCGCAGATGGCGTAGCACATGATCTTGCCCAGGAGCGCCACCGTGTAGTCGCTCATGTGGAAGGGGCTGCCGGCGGGCACCGCGAGGTTGAGCACCGGCGCGAGCGCGCACACCGTGATGAGGGCGATGAAGAAGGCGGTCCAGCCCTTGCCCGTGAGCAGCGGCGCCCTGGAAGGAAGAGAGATCGCGCTCATGGCAGCACGGGCAGCATGGGCAGAAACACTCGGCCAGGAACACCGCGGAACCGGCTTTGCCGGGCCGCTGGTGTTGCCCCCTTGAGGGGGGATTCGAGCACACGAAGTGAGCGAGAAACGGGGGTGGTCATGCTTCTCGGCCCTTGATCGCGAAGATGCCCTGCGGCCGCTTCTGGATGAACACGATGATGAACACGAGCACGGCGATCTTGGCCAGCACCGCGCCGGCCCACCCTTCGATGAACTTGTTGAGGATGCCCAGCCCCAGCGCGGCGTACACGGTGCCGGCGAGCTGGCCGACGCCGCCCAGCACCACCACCATGAAGCTGTCGACGATGTAGCCCTGCCCCAGGTCGGGCCCGACGTTGCCGATCTGGCTGAGCGCGCAGCCGGCCAGCCCGGCGATGCCCGAGCCGAGCGCGAAGGCGTAGGTGTCGATGCGCGCGGTGTTCACGCCCATGCAGGAGGCGATGGGCCGGTTCTGCGTGACGCCGCGCACGAACAGGCCCAGCCGCGTGCGGCCGATCAGCCAGCCCATCGCCAGCAGCACCAGCGCGGCGAAGACGATGATGCCGATGCGGTTCCAGGGCAGCGTGAGGTTGTTCATGAGCTGCACGCCGCCGCTCATCCACGAGGGGTTCTCCACGCCCACGTTCTGCGCGCCGAAGAGCGAGCGCACCCCCTGCTGCAGCATCAGGCTGATGCCCCAGGTGGCCAGCAGCGTCTCCAGCGGACGGCCGTAGAGGAAGCGGATCACGCCGCGCTCCAGCACCGCGCCCACCAGCGCCGAGGCGAGGAAGGAGGCAGGGATCGCCGCCACCAGGTACCAGCCGAACAGCGACTCGGGCAGGAAGCGCTGGAACAGCCCCTGCATCACATAGGTGGCGTAGGCGCCGATCATGATCAGCTCGCCGTGCGCCATGTTGATCACGCCCATCAGCCCGTAGGTGATGGCCAGGCCCAGCGCCGCCAGCAGCAGCACCGAGCCGAGGCTGATGCCGCTGAAGATGGCGGCCAGCCGCTCGCCCCACACGAGCGAGGCGTCGATGGCGGCGATGGCCGACTTCAGCGCGGCCTGCACCTGCGGATCGGTCTCGGACGCGAGGCGCTCGTTGAGCAGCAGCTTGGTGTCCGGGCTCCTGCTGTCGGCCAGCAGCTTCGCGGCCTCCAGGCGGCGCGCCTGGTCCTCGCTGCCGATCAGGGCCGCGGCGCGGGCCATCTCCAGCCGCGCCTTCACGGCGCTGCTGCGCTCGGCGGCCAGCGCCTTCTCGATCAGCGGCAGGCGCGAGGCGTCGGGGTCCTTGAACAGCGCCCCGGCCGCCTGCGCCCGCACCTGCTCGTCGGGACTGGCCAGCCGCAGCGCGGCCAGGGCCGCGTCGAGCGCGCCGCGCATGTAGTTGTTGTTGACCACGTCCTCGGCGTCGTCGGGCACCGCCACCTCGGCACCGCTCACCGGGTCGTAGCCCTTGTCGTCGCGGATGACGAAGACCTGCCCGCCCGCCACCTTCACCGCGTCGTCGGCCAGGGCCTGGATGAAGGCGGCGGTCTTCTCGTCGGCGTCGAGCACCGCCTGGTTGAGCGCCGCCACGCGCTCCTCGCTGTCGCCGTCGGCGATGGCGTGCGCCTGCCCGGCGGTGAGGGCCTGGGCCTGCGCCGACCACCCCAGCCACAGGGCGAGCAGCAAGTGCAGGAAGAGACGCAACGAGGACATCTTCACGGATTCCGGGCTCTGGCTCTGGTATTCACTCCTCTCCCCTCTGGGGAGAGGCTGGGTGAGGGGCAAGCGGCGGTGGATGCGCCATGCGGCGCTGTGCCCCCACCCCAACCCTCCCCCAGCGGGGGAGGGAGCAAGTCATCACACCTTCGACTTGCCGTCCGGCTCGTCCTTCTTCTTGTCGTTGCCCTCGATGAACGGGCTCCACGGCTGGGCCCTGATCGGCTCCTTGGTCTTCCACACCACGCTGAACTGGCCGTCGGCCTTGATCTCGCCGATGAGCACCGGCTTGTGCAGGTGGTGGTTCTTCTCGTCCATCTTCACGGTGAAGCCGTCCGGCGCCTTGAATGTCTGGCCGGCCATGGCGGCGATCACCTTGTCGGTGTCGGTGCTCTTGGCCTTCTCCACCGCCTGCTTCCACATGTGGATGCCGATGTAGGTGGCCTCCATCGGGTCGTTGGTCAGCGGCTTGTCGGCCTGGCCGGGCAGCTTCTTGGCCTTGGCGTAGTCGCTCCACGTCTTGATCCACGCCGTGTTGGCCGGGTTCTTCACCGACATGAAGTAGTTCCATGCCGCCAGGTGGCCCACCAGCGGCTTGGTGTCGACGCCGCGCAGCTCTTCCTCGCCGACCGAGAAGGCGACCACCGGCACGTCCTTGGCCTTCAGGCCGGCGTTGCCCAGCTCCTTGTAGAAGGGCACGTTGGAGTCGCCGTTGATGGTGGAGATCACCGCCGTCTTGCCGCCCTGGCTGAACTTCTTGATGTCGGCCACGATGGTCTGGTAGTCGCTGTGGCCGAAGGGGGTGTACTTCTCGTCGATGTCCGAGTCCTTCACGCCCTTGGCTCTAAGGAAGGCGCGCAGGATCTTGTTGGTGGTGCGCGGGTACACGTAGTCGGTGCCCAGCAGCACGAAGCGCTTGGCGCCGCCGCCCTCCTTGCTCATCAGGTACTCGACCGCGGGAATGGCCTGCTGGTTGGGCGCGGCGCCGGTGTAGAAGACGTTCTTCGACAGCTCCTCGCCCTCGTACTGCACGGGGTAGAACAAGAGGCCGTTCATCTCCTCGACCACCGGCAGCACCGACTTGCGCGACACGCTGGTCCAGCAGCCGAAGATCACCGCCACCTTGTCCTGGCCGAGCAGCTGCTTGGTCTTCTCGGCGAACAGCGGCCAGTTGGAGGCCGGGTCCACCACCACGGGCTCCAGCTTCTTGCCCATCACGCCGCCCTTGGCGTTGATCTCGTCGATGGTCATCAGCGCCATGTCCTTGAGCGCCGTCTCCGAGATGGCCATGGTGCCCGACAGCGAGTGCAGGATGCCGACCTTGATGGTGTCGGCCGCGAAGGCCGGCGCGGCGCCCAGGCTCGCGAGGGCGACGCCGGCAGTCAGCGCCTTGAGGGTGAAACGACGTTGCATGAGCTCTTTCTCCAGGGGGTGAAAACGTGGAGGCAGTCTCAGTTGAACGACGTATGGCGCAAATACGCCGGGTGGCGTACGCGCGGCGCGGCTGCAGCCGCCGCTACACCTCGAAGTGCGGCTGGATCATGCGGATGCGCTTGATCGCCACGCCCGCCGCCGCGGTGCGCGTCTCCACGCCCAGCTTGACGAACACGCGCTCCAGGTGCTTCTTGGCGGTGGCCGGGCTGCTGCCCAGGATCTCGCCGATGTCCTTGTTGGTCTTGCCCTTGACGACCCAGTACAGCACCTCGGCCTCGCGCGCGGTGAGCTTCAGGGCCAGGCTCATCACCTCGATGACAGCGGCGTCGCTCACCTCGCGGATGATGATGAGCCAGTCGCCCGCGGCGCCTCCTTCCTCCTCGCCGTCGCCGGTCTGCCGGTGCAGCCGCAGCTGCAGGTACTGCGCGCCGTGCTCGATCTTCAGCGGCGGCGGCTCCAGGCCCTGGCGCGTGCCGGGCAGGTGGGTGCGCAGCCAGTCCACCACCGCGGGCGGCGTCTGCGGCGCCGCGGTGCCGCAGTAGCGCGCCAGCAGCTCGCGCGCCAGCGAGGTCTGCCAGATCAGGCGCCCCTGCGGCATGCGCACGGTGATGCTGGCGTAGCCGAAGGCGTCCAGCGCGTTGCGCGCCTGGCCGGCCTGCCGCGCCTGCTGGCGCGCGGCGCGGGCGCCCTGCAGGTGCACGTTCATGCGCGCCAGCACCTCGCGGGGCTTGAGCGGCTTGGTCACGTAGTCCACGCCGCCGGCCTCCAGCGCGGCGACCAGGTGCTCGGTCTCGGTCAGGCCGGTCATGAAGACGATCGGGATGTGCGCCGTGGCGGCGTCGGCCTTCAGGCGCCGCGCGACCTCGAAGCCGTCCATGCCCGGCATCATGGCGTCGAGCAGCACGATGTCGGGCTGCGCCTGCGCGGCGCGCGCCAGCGCCGCCTCGCCGCTGGTGGCGACCAGCACGGTGTAGCCCGATTCGTCCAGCGCGTCATGCAGCAGGGCCAGGTTGTCGGGGACGTCGTCGACGACCAGCACCAGGTCGCCGCGGGCGGTCTGCTCGCGCAGGCTGGCGGCCAGCGGCGGCGCGGTCATGGCGCGACCTCCGCGCCGGCCAGGGCGCGCTGGATGGCCTCGGCCTGCGCCTCGAAGCGGAACTGCTTCGCCAGCGCGCGCTGGCGCCCGATCCAGTCGGCGCAGTCGGGGCGCGCGGCGTCGATGGCGTCGAGCTGCGCCAGGATGCCGCGCAGGTAGCCGAGGCCGACGGCCTCCTCCAGTTGGCGCAGCAGGTGCGCGTCGGGCACGGCGCCATGCGGGGCGGACCGCGCGGGCGGCGCGGCCGCGGCCGTCCAGCGCAGGCCCAGCCGGCGCTCCAGCCAGTCCAGCAGCTCGCTGTGGCGCACGGGCTTGACGAAGAAGTCCTCCGGCGCGATGCCGACGTCGTTCTCCAGCCGCTTGTCGAAAGCATTGGCCGAGACGATCGCCGCGCCGCCCGCCCATCCGAGGGCGCGCGCGCGGCGCAGCGTCTCCCAGCCGTCGATGCCGGGCATCGCCAGGTCCACGAACAGGGCGTCGGGGCGGTGGCCGGCGGCCAGCAGATCGAGCGCATCATGGCCGCTGGCGGCGGTGCGCAGCGCGAAGCCCAGGGGCTCGAGCAGGTGGACCAGGAGCTGCCGGTCGGTCTCCTCGTTGTCCACCACCAGCAGTTGCCGGCGTTCGCCTTCGTAGCCGCGGCGCACCGCGGCCTGCGGCGGGGCGGCCGGGCGGGCCGCAGGCGCCTCGTGCACGCGCGGCAGGAACAGGCGCACGCTGAACACCGAACCGCGCCCGGGCTCGCTGCGCGCCCGCATCTCGCCGCCCATCAGGTCGGCCAGCATCTTGGCCATCGTCAGGCCCAGGCCCGCGCCGGCGGCGCCGGCCGCGGACTGGCCGCGCGCGAAGGGCTCGAAGATGCGCGACAGCTCGGCCTCGTTCATGCCGGGGCCGGTGTCCTCGATCTCCAGCGTGGCGATCTCGCGCGCGTAGCCGGCGCGCAGCACGACCTGGCCGCGCGCGGTGAACTTGATGGCGTTGCCCAGCAGGTTGATGAGAATCTGGCGCACGCGCTTCTCGTCGGCGCGCACCAGCTCCGGCAGCGCCGGGTCGGGCTCGAAGCGGAAGGCCAGGCCCTTCTCGCTGGCCTGCAGCTCGAACATCTCGGCCAGCTCCTGCAGCAGGCCGACGAAGCGCATCGGCCGCGCCTGCAGGGTGAGCTTGCCGGCCTCGATGTGGGCCAGGTCGAGCGTGCCCTCGATCAGCGAGAGCAGGTGCTCGCCGCCGCGCTGGATGACGGCCACCGCCTGGCGGCGGTGCGGCGGCACGGCGGCGTCCTCGCCCATGAGCTGGGCGTAGCCCAGGATGGAATTGAGCGGCGTGCGCAGCTCGTGGCTGATCGCGCTGATGTAACGGCTCTTGGCCTGGTTGGCCGCCTCGGCGGCGCGGCGCGCCTCTTCCGCGTGCTGCTTGGCGGCCTGCAGGGCGCGGTCGGTCTCGCGGTGCGACTCGATCTCGCGCATGAGCAGGTGGGTCTGGCGGTTGGACTCCTCCTGCGCCACCTTGCGGCTCTGGTGCGCCAGCACCAGCCACCAGGCGACGATGCCGGCGATGAGCAGCAGCGCCATGTACGCCTTGAGGAAGCCCCCGCGCAGCGCGCCGGACGCGTCGGCCGGGGTGCTTTCGGCCAGCGCGCGCAGCTCCTGCTGGTAGAACACCCCGAACACCGCCGCCAGCAGCGGCACCACGATCAGCATGAGCAGCAGGAAGTGGCCGAGCCCGGTCTCGACATAGGGCCACACGCGGCGCGGCAGCAGCCAGCGCAGCATGCCGGACCACTGCGCGGCCAGGCTCGCGTGCGGCTTGCACAGGTCGCCGCAGCGCGCGTCGAGCGTGCAGCACAGCGAGCAGATGTCGCCCTGGTAGGCCGGGCAGTGCGCCATGTCCGGCCCCTCGTACTCGCGTTCGCAGATCGTGCAGCGGCGCAGGGCCAGGCTGGCGGGGGCGGCTTCGACGCGGGCCCAGTGCACCTCCACGCCGCGGGCCGGCCCTTCGACAGGCTCAGGGCGAACGGTTGGTGGATCGCCGGGCGTCCGGGCCAGGTAATAGCGCCCCTTCGTCGCCCAGGCGATGAGCGGCGCCGCGACGAAGGCGGTGGCCAGCGCGATCACCGCGGAGAAAGCCTCCGCCATCGGGCCGAAGACGCCCAGGTACGCCGTGATCGACAGCGCCGAGGCCAGCGCCATCGCGCCCACGCCGACCGGGTTGACGTCCCACAGGTGCGCACGCTTGAACTCGATGCCCGGCGGCGACAGGCCCAGCGGCTTGTTGACCACCAGGTCGGCCACCACCGCCATCATCCAGGCGATGGCGATGTTGGCGTACAGGCCCAGCACCGCGCCCAGCGCCTCGAACACGTTCATCTCCATCAGCATGAAGGCGATGAGCGTGTTGAACACCACCCACACCACCCGGCCGGGGTGGCTGTGGGTGACGCGCGAGAAGAAGTTGCTCCATGCCAGCGAGCCGGCATACGCGTTGGTGACGTTGATCTTGAGCTGCGAGATCACCACGAACAGCGCCGTGGCCGCCACCGCCCAGCCGTAGTGCGGGAAGACGTACTCGTAGGCCACCAGGTACATCTGGTTCGGGTCCACCGCCCGCTCGGCCGGCACCATGTGGCTGATGGCCAGCCAGGCCAGCAGCGCGCCGCCCAGCATCTTGACCACGCCCAGCACCACCCAGCCCGGCCCGCCGGCCAGCACGCCCAGCCACCAGCGGCCCCGGTTGGCGGCGGTGCGCGCGGGCATGAAGCGCAGGTAGTCGGCCTGCTCGCCCATCTGCGTGATGAGCGCGATGCCGACCGTGAGCGCCGCACCAAACAGGGGCAGCCGGAAGGCGGCCGACCCGCCCTTCTCACCACCATAGTGCGTGATGCCAACGAACGCACCGGGATCGCGCACCAGCACGAAGGCGAAGGGCACCACCAGCATCAAGAGCCAGACCGGCTGCGTCCACACCTGCAGCCGGCTGATGGCCGAGACGCCGTGCGTCACCAGCGGGATGACCACCAGCGCGCAGGCCAGGTAGCCCCAGGCCGGCGGGATGCCCAGCGCCAGGTCCAGCGCGTAGGCCATCACGGCCGCCTCCAGCGCGAAGAAGATGAAGGTGAAGCTGGCGTAGATCAGCGAGGTGAGCGTCGAGCCGATGTAGCCGAAGCCGGCGCCGCGGGTGAGCAGGTCCATGTCCACCCCGTAGCGCGCGGCGTACACGCTGATGGGCAGCCCGGCCAGGAAGATGATCAGCCCCGTCGCCAGGATGGCCCAGAAGGCGTTGGCGAAGCCGTACTGCACCAGCAGCGTGGCACCCACCGCCTCCAGGATCAGGAAGGAGGCGGCGCCGAAGGCGGTGTTGGCGACCCGCCATTCCGACCACCTGCGGAAGCGCTGCGGCGTGAAGCGCAGGGCGTAGTCCTCCAGCGTCTCGCGCGCGACCCAGGCGTTGTAGTCGCGCCGGACCTTGACCACGCGCTGGGGCGCGCCGTCGGCGCTGGCGTCGGCGA
Source organism: Xenophilus sp. (assembly GCF_044462705.1). NCBI lineage: Bacteria > Pseudomonadati > Pseudomonadota > Betaproteobacteria > Burkholderiales > Comamonadaceae > Xenophilus > Xenophilus sp. The sequence continues at coordinate 4,491 of NZ_JBIQNC010000139.1, read as the reverse complement.
TCGGTGGGGCGGGCGAACTCACGCCCTGCCGGTGCAACTGCCGTGCCACGGCACGGGTGTTGCAAGAAGGCGGGGCTGCATCCGATCATCGACCATGGAACTCACGCCCCGAGAGAAAGACAAGCTCCTCATCTTCACCGCCGCCCTGCTGGCCGAGCGGCGCAAGGCACGCGGGCTGAAGCTGAACTACCCGGAGGCCGTCGCCCTGATCTCCGCCGCCGTGATGGAGGGCGCTCGCGACGGCCGCAGCGTGGCCGAGCTGATGAGCGAGGGCCGCGCCGTGCTCACCCGCGGCGACGTGATGGAGGGCGTGCCCGAGATGATTCCCGACATCCAGGTCGAGGCAACTTTCCCCGATGGGACGAAACTCGTCACCGTCCACCAACCGATCATCTGAACCCGGAGACTTCACGCCATGCGCCTTGCCCGCCCCGCCCTCGCCCTGCTGCTGACCGCCGCCGCGCTGCCCGCCCTGGCCCACACCGGCGCCGATGCCGGCGCGCATCACCACGGCTTCCTGGCCGGGTTCATGCACCCGCTCACCGGTCTCGATCATCTGGCCGCGATGCTGGCCGTCGGCCTGTGGAGCGCCCTGGCGGCGCGCAACGGCCGCGAGCTGCTGGCCGCGCCGCTGGGCTTCGCGGCCATGCTGCTGGCCGGCGCGCTGATGGGGCTGGCCGGCGTGGCGCTGCCGGCGGTGGAGCCGATGATCGCCGCCTCGCTGCTGGTGCTGGGGCTGCTGGTGTTCACGCGCAAGCGCCTGCCGGCCTTCGCTTCGGCGGCGCTCGTCGGCGTGTTCGCCATCTTCCACGGCCTGGCGCACGGGCAGGAGCTGGCCGGCGAAACCGACGCCGCGCTGACGCTGGCCGGCATGCTGGCCGCCACCGTGCTGCTGCATGCCGCCGGCATCGGCCTGGGTTGGGCACTGCGCCGTGCCAACCACTGGCTGCCGCGCCTGGCCGGTGTGGCGGTCGCCCTGCTGGGCGCCGCGCTGCTGGGCGGCGTGACCTGAGCCGGGGTAGGGCGATGATTCCCGGCGAACTGCTCGTCGATGCGGGCGACCACGACCTCAACCCCGGCCGGCGCACGCTGACGATGGTGGTGAGGAACACCGCCGACCGGCCGATCCAGGTCGGCTCGCACTACCACTTCGCCGAGACCAACGGCGCGCTCGATTTCGACCGCGACGCCGCGCGCGGCATGCGGCTGAACATCGCCTCCGGCACCGCCGTGCGCTTCGAGCCCGGCCAGCAGCGCACCGTCGAGTTGGTGGATTACGCAGGCGAACGCACCGTGTACGGCTTTCGCGGACTCGTCCAAGGAAAACTCTAGATGGCAACCATCGGACGCCGCGCCTACGCGGAGATCTTCGGCCCCACGGTGGGCGACCGCGTGCGCCTGGCCGACACCGGCCTGGTGATCGAAGTCGAGCAGGACTACACGCTGCGCGCCGGCGGCTACGGTGAGGAAGTCAAGTTCGGCGGCGGCAAGACCATCCGCGACGGCATGGCGCAAAGCCAGCGCACACGGGCCGAGGGCGCGGTCGACACGGTGCTGACCAACGCGCTGATCCTCGACCACTGGGGCATCGTCAAGGCCGACATCGGCCTGAAGGACGGCCGCATCGCCGCCATCGGCAAGGCCGGCAACCCCGACACGCAGCCGGGCGTCGACATCGTCATCGGCCCCGGCACCGAGGTCATCAGTTGCGAAGGCAACATCGTCACCGCCGGCGGCATTGACAGCCACATCCACTTCATCTGCCCGCAGCAGATCGAGGAGGCGCTGGCCAGCGGCGTGACCACCATGCTGGGCGGCGGCACCGGCCCGGCCACCGGCACCTTCGCCACCACCTGCACGCCCGGCCCCTGGCACATCGAGCGCATGCTGCAGGCGGCCGACGCCTTCCCGATGAACATCGGCTTCCTCGGCAAGGGCAACGCCAGCCTGCCGGCCGCGCTGCACGAGCAGGTGCGCGCCGGCGTGATCGGCCTGAAGCTGCACGAGGACTGGGGCACCACGCCCGCCGCCATCGACAACTGCCTGGCCGTGGCGGAGCTGGAAGACGTGCAGGTGGCGATCCACTCCGACACGCTCAACGAGTCGGGCTTCGTCGAGAACACCATCGCCGCGACGAAGGGCCGCGCGCTGTGCGCCTTCCACACCGAGGGCGCCGGCGGCGGCCATGCGCCCGACATCCTGAAGGTGGTGGGCGAGGCGAACTTCCTGCCCTCCTCCACCAACCCCACGATGCCCTACACGCGCAACACGCTGGACGAGCACGTGGACATGCTGATGGTGTGCCACCACCTCGATGCAGCCATTGCCGAGGACCTGGCCTTCGCCGAATCGCGCATCCGCAAGGAGACCATCGCGGCCGAGGACATCCTGCACGACATCGGCGCCATCAGCATGATGAGCAGCGACTCGCAGGCGATGGGCCGCGTGGGCGAGGTCGTCATCCGCACCTGGCAGACGGCGCACAAGATGAAGGCCCAGCGCGGGTGGCTCGCCCCCGATGCCGTTCGCGCCGAGCCTGTCGAAGCGCTTTCCCGCAACGACAACTTCCGCGCCAAACGCTACGTCGCCAAGTACACGATCAACCCCGCCATCTCGCACGGCATCAGCCACGAGGTGGGCAGCCTGGAAGCGGGCAAGTGGGCCGACATCGTGATCTGGAAGCCGGCCTTCTTCGGCGTCAAGCCCTTCTGCATCCTCAAGGGCGGCAGCATCGCGCTGGCCGCGATGGGCGACCCCAACGCCAGCATCCCGACGCCGCAGCCGGTGCACTACCGCCCCATGTTCGGCGCCTTCGCGGGCAGCAACGCGAGGAGCAGCCTCAGCTTCGTCTCGCAGGCCGCCTTCGACGCGGGCGTGAAGGAGCGCTACGGCCTGGCCAAGACGCTGGCCGTGGCCAGGAACATCCGCAGCGTGCGCAAGAAGGACCTCATCCACAACGGCCTGACGCCGAAGATGGAGATCGACCACCAGACGTATGCCGTGCGTGCCGACGGCGTGCTGCTGAGCTGCGATCCGGCGACGGTGCTGCCGATGGCGCAGCGGTACTTCCTGTTTTGATCAGCGTGAGGGATCGGCCGCAGGCGGCTGCTCGGGCCGGGGCGGCTTGAGCAGCAGGGAACGCCCCTGGACCTCGACCTCGATGGTCATGCCGGGCCGCAAGGCCCAGGCGTCGACGATTTCCTGCGGCAGCGGACAGATCACTTCGCCATCCACTTCGACAATACGCACAGGCTCCACGGCCAATCCTCCCTGATACATCGAACTCACATTCTGCTTCCGTCCATGCTCATCGCCAACAAACTCATGCCCCAGGGTCGTGGCCTTGCGCTCGTGCTGCTCAAGCGCGCCGCCACCATCGAGTTGGACTGGGACGTGCGCCAGAAGAGCCGCTTCGACGCCACCGACTCGCAGGGCCGGCAGATCGGCGTGTTCCTGCCGCGCGGCACGGCCGTGCGCGGGGGCGACGTGCTGGTGGCCGAGGACGGCTCGCTGCTGCGCGTGATCGCGGCGCCGCAGGCGGTGCTGCGCATCACGCACTGCGGCGAGCACGGCACGCCCTTCGACCTGACGCGCGCCGCCTACCACCTGGGCAACCGCCATGTGCCGATCGAGCTCACGCCCGACCATCTGCAGATCGAGCCCGACCACGTGCTGGCCGACATGCTGCGCGCGATGCACCTGATCGTGACCGAGGCGCAGGCACCCTTCGAACCCGAGGGCGGCGCCTACGGCGGCCATGTGACGAACCACGGTGGCCACGGCCACCATCACCACCATGGCCACGACCACGGGCACTGATGCCACGCTGCCCCACGGGTTGGCTCCTCTCCCCTCTGGGGAGAGGCTGGGTGAGGGGCCAACGGCGATGGATGCGGAGCCGGCGCACCAGCCGCCGCGTGGCCCTCACCCCGGCCCTCTCCCAGAGGGAGAAGGAAGGCGGGACGCGAGAACGCTGCTGCAGTTGATCTGGCTCGCCTCGCCGGCACTGCCGGTGGGCGGCTTCTCGTATTCCGAGGGCGTGGAGGCCGCCGTGGAATGGGCCGGCGTGCGCGGCGAAGCCGACGCCGCCGGCTGGCTGGCCGACCAGCTTCACCTGAACCTGGCACCGGCCGACCTGGCCGTCGTGGCCGAGTCCATCCGCGCCTGGCAGGCGGGCGACGGCGAGCGCGTTCGCGCGCTCAACACCTGGGTGCTCGCCGCCCGCGAGTCCGCCGAGTTCCTGCTGCAGACCGAGCAGATGGGCCGCTCCTTCCTCGAATGGCTCAAGCTCCATCACACGGATGCAGCCGCCTGCTTCGACAGCCTGCCGGCGACCTACCCCGTGGCCTTCGCCTTCGCCGCCGCGAGGAGCGGCGCCGGCGTGGCCGACGGCTGCCTGGCCTACGCCTTCGGCTGGGCCGAGAACATGACCGCCGCCGCCGTGAAGGCCGTGCCGCTGGGCCAGAGCGCCGGCCAGCGCATCCTGGCGCG
>NZ_JBIQNC010000138.1:2900-14091 GCF_044462705.1 Xenophilus sp. | reverse complement strand
GTCGGGTCGTAGACTCGTACATTTCGTCACTCAAGACGCGCTTTCACGCGCACCTCCGCCATGCCTGCATCCCTGAACAAACGCCACGTCCTCCTGGCCGCCGCAGCGGCACTCGCCTGCGCCGCGCTGCCCGCGCAGGCCCAGGGCACCGCCTGGCCCACCAAGCCGATCCGGCTGCTGGTGGGCTTCCCCGGCGGCTCCACGCCCGACATCGCCGCGCGCTCCATCGCCGAACCGCTGGCCAAGGTGCTGGGCCAGCCGGTGGTGGTGGACAACAAGCCCGGCGCCTCCGGCAACATCGCCGCCGACATCGTGGCCAAGGCCACCGACGACCACACGCTGGGCATCGTCATCAACGGCAACCTCACGTCGTCGAAGATGCTCTACCCCAAGCTGCCGTACGACCCGGCGAAGGACTTCACCTACCTCTCGCTCATCGCCACCGCGCCGCTGGTGCTGGTGGCCTCCAACGACATCCCCGGCGGCAAGGACTTCGTCGCCGCCGCCAAGGCCTCGGGCGACAAGTGGAACTACGGCTCGGTGGGCGTCGGCTCGGTCGGCCACCTGGGCATGGAACTGCTCAAGAGCCGCATCCCCGGCCTGCAGGCGCAGCACGTGCCCTACCAGGGCAACCCGCAGGTGGTGACCGCCATGGTGGGCGGCCAGGTGCAGATGGCGCTGGTGCCGCCCGGCATCGCCATCCCGCAGGCCAAGGCCGGCAAGCTCAAGGCCGTCGGCCTGACCAGCGGCCGCAGCACGCTGGCGCCCGACTACGCGCCGCTGGCCGACATGGGCGTGCGCGACCTCAACCTGGAGGTGTGGACCGCGCTGCTGGGCCCCGCCAGCCTCTCGCCGGCGGCAAGCGCGCGCATCACCGAGGCGGTGGCGCAGGTCATGAAGATGCCCGAGGTGCGCCAGAGCCTGTTCGACCGCGGCTGGCAGCCGGTGGGCACCTCGCCCGAGGGCATGCGCCTGCGCGTGCAGGACGAGGCGGCGATCATGAAGAAGATCATCCAGACGCGAGGCATCAAGCTCCAGTGACGGCAGCAACGGCAACGATGCACGAGGCGGCGCGCGCGCTGCCGGTCTTCGGCGAGTACGACCTGGTGGTGGTCGGCGGCGGCCCCGCCGGCATCGCCGCGGCGGTGAGCGCGGCGCGCCACGGCGCGCGCACGCTGATGGTGGAGCGCTACGGCTTCCTCGGCGGCATGGGCACCGCCGGCGGCGTGACCAACTTCGCGGGCCTGTACGGCCGGCGCGGCGGCGAGATGCAGCTGCTGGTGCGCGGCGTGGCCGACGAGCTGCTGGCACGCATCGACGCGATGGGCGGCCTCAACAAGCCGCAGGACGGCATGGGCGGGCGCATCCGCGTGCGCTCCTACGACACCTCCGTCTACAAGTGCGCCGCCGACCAGATGCTGGAGGCGGCGGGCGTCGAGCTGCTGTTCCACGCCTGGGCCGCGGCCGTGCTGATGGAAGGGCCGCGCATCGCCGCGCTGGTGGTGGAAACCAAGTCCGGCCGCCAGGCGATCCGCGCGCGCGCCTTCGTCGATGCCAGCGGCGATGCCGACGTGGCTGCCTTCGCCGGCGTGCCCTTCGAAGTGGGCGACGGCCACGGCAGCGGCCTCTTTCCCACCACCATGTTCCGCGTCGGCCAGGTCGATGCCGCGCCGGCGCTGGAGGCGGTGGGCGAGTTCAAGGCCATCAACGACTGGATCGAGAAGGTCAAGGCCGCCAAGCCCGGCGCCTACCGCTTCGCGCGCGAGGGCGCCATCCTGCGACCCAACATCGACCCGCGCGAATGGCGCGTCAACGTCACCCAGATCCGCAATGCCGAGGGCAAGGCGATGAACGGCGTCGACGCGCGCGAGCTGAGCGCAGGCGAACTGGAAGGCCGGCGCCAGATCGCCGAGTTCTTCCGTTTCCTCAAGGCCGAGATCCCGGGTTTCGCAGAGGCGGCCATCGTCGAGATCGCGCCGCAGGTGGGCATCCGCGAGACACGGCGCATCCAGGGCCTGTACGCGCTGGCGGGCGAGGACATCCTCTCGTCGGCGCGCTTCGGCGACGCCATCGGCCTGAACGCCTGGCCGATGGAGCTGCACGCCGAGGGCCGCGTCGACTGGGCCTTCCCGCGCGATGCCGGCAACGCCTTCAACCAGCTGCCCTGGCGCATGCTGGTGCCGCAGGGCGTGGACAACCTGCTGGTGGCCGGCCGCTGCGCCAGCATGACGCACGAGGGCCAGTCCGCTGCGCGCGCCAGCGGTGCCTGCTTCGCGATGGGGCAGGCGGCCGGCACCGCCGCCGCGCGCCTGGGCGACGGCGGCCGCTTCGCCGGGGTGGATGTGCCCGCGCTGCAGGCCGTGCTGCGCACGGACGGCGCCGACCTGGACGACGCGGCGCGCTGACCCGGGCAGCGCCCGATGCGCTGCCTGGATTTCCCCGGGCGCACGTCGCTTGCCCCCGCGGGGCTTCAGCTGAACACGGCCTCCAGATCGATCTCGCCGTCTTGCGGCATCTCGAGGCGCAGGGTCTTCTCCACGTGGTTCAGGTGTTCCACCATCAGCGATGCCGCCTTGCCTGCATCGCCTGCCTCCAGCGCATCGACGATGCCGTCGTGCTCATGAAATGGGCATGCCGGCGTGCCGGGTGCGTCGTAGAGGGCGATCACCAGGCAGGTGAGCGAACACAGCTCCCGCATGTACTTCTCGAGGAATGCGTTGTTCGCGGCCTGCGCCAGCAGCACGTGGAACTGCCCTGACAGCCGGATACTGGCGCGCCGGTCATCGCGCTCCCGCGCATCCGCTTCCAACGCGATGTTCTTGCGCAGACGCGCGAGCTGCTCGCGGCCGAGCTGGCCTGCCACCTGATGGATCAGCGCGGACTCGACCACGCGCCGGGCGTCGAACACCTGACGGGCCTGGGGCACCGAGGGGCTCGAAACGAACGTGCCGCGGTTGGGCTCAACGGTCAGGATGCTGTCATGTGACAGGCGGGCCAGGGCCAGCCGGATCTTCGTGCGGCTGACCTTGAAGACGGCAGCCAGCTTCTCTTCGACCAGTTTCGTCCCGGGCGGCAAGCGGTGCTCCCAGATCGCGCCCAGGATGCGTTCGCTGATGTCTTCCACGCTGGCGATCGCGTCGGCGTCTTCGGGACTCTTTGCGGTTGCGTTGCCCATCGTCAGAATTCCTTGCACATCACTTGGATTGAAATTGTATGGCGGCTGCGCGGCCAATCTCAGGAAAAGGTGTGATGTCCTGCACCAGAACCGGCCATCGACGCACCGTTGATGCGCAGGATAGGGGTTTCTACTAGAAAGAGTGCACCATACAAATACATTGCTACCGAAATACAAAATATCTCTTGCTTGTATGGCGGATGTCTTCTATCTTCCGCCCGTACCGCGCCAGACGCGGCACCACCCCTCATGCGGAGAACTGCCCATGCAAGCGTCCATGCCCTTGAATGCCAGCACCGATCGGGCCGCTGGCCCTTCGTCCACCCGTCGCGTCGCGGCCGCCAGCCTGGCGGGCACGACGCTGGAGTTCTACGACCACTTCATCTACGGGGCGGCGGCGGCACTCGTTTTTCCCAAGCTGTTTTTTCCGCAAAGCGAGCCGTTGGTGGCCACGCTGCTTTCGCTGGCCAGCTATGGCGTGGCCTTCGTGGCCCGCCCGCTGGGCGCCGCGGTCTTCGGCCACTTCGGCGACAAGCTGGGGCGCAAGTCGATCCTGTTCATCACCTTGCTCATGATGGGCCTGGCGACCTTCCTGATCGGATGCCTGCCCACTTTCACGCAGGTGGGCATGCTCGCGCCGGTGCTGCTGGTGCTGCTGCGCATCGTGCAAGGCCTTGCGCTGGGCGGCGAATGGGGCGGCGCGGCCATCATGGTCAACGAGCTCGACCCCTCGGGCAAGCGCCGGGGCCTTCTCGGCGCGGTGGTGCAGATCGCTGCGCCCATCGGTCTGCTGCTGGCCAACGGCGTGTTCGCCCTGGTGACCTGGCAGGTGTCCGAAGAAGCCTTCCTGAGCTGGGGCTGGCGCGTGCCCTTCCTGCTCAGCGCCGTGCTGGTTGGCGTGGGCCTGTACATCCGCATGAAAGTGCAGGAATCCCAGGTGTTCGAGAAGGAGGCCAAGGGCCGGGAGGAACACGCGCCCATCATGGAAGTGCTGCGCCACTACAAGCCGCAGCTGGCCATTGCCTTCTTCGCGCGCCTGGGCGGCGACATTGCCTTCTACATCTTCACCCTGTTCCTGCTGTATTACGTGCCGGCCAAGATGGGGCTGCCCAAGAGCATTGCCCTCAATGCAGTGCTGTTCGGCGCGGTGGCCCAGATCCTGTTCATCCCGGTGGCCGGCTGGCTGGCCGACCGCATCGGCCGCCGTCCCACGCTGATGATCGGCGGCATCGGCGGAGCGATCTGGGCCTTCGTGTTCATGCAGATGGTGCAAAGCGGCAGCCCCACGGCCATCATGACGGCATCCTTCGTCGGGATGGTGCTGGTGTCGTTCATGTTCTCGCCGCTCGCTTCGTTCCTGCCCGAGCTGTTCGCCACCCGGGTTCGGGTGACCGGTGCGTCGCTGGGCTTCCAATTCGCCGGCGTGTTCGGCGGCGCCCTGGCCCCGCTGATCGCCACCGGGCTGGTGGCGCGTTTCGACAGCCTGACGCCGGTCGCCATCTACCTGGCCATCGTGAGCGCGCTGATCGCCGTTGCCGCCTTCGCGGCACGCGAGACGGCCCATATCGATCTGAAGGATGCCGGCCGTTGATCCGCCGGTGCGCCCAGGGAGGAGCGGCATGAGCACATTCGACACCGTGATCCGCAACGGCACCGTGGCCACCGCCAGCGACACCATGCAGGCCGACGTCGGCATCCGGGACGGGCGCATCGTGGCGCTGGGCCAGGCGCTTTCGCCGGGCCGCGAGGAGATCGACGCGCGCGGCCGTCTGGTGCTGCCCGGCGGCATCGATGCCCATTGCCACCTGGACCAGCCCATGGGCGATGGGCTGCGCATGGCGGACGACTTCCTCACCGGCACGCGCTCCGCCGCGTGCGGCGGCACCACGACCGTCATCCCGTTCGCAGCGCAGGAAAAGGGCCAGTCGCTGCGCGCCGCGGTCGAGGACTACCACCGCCGCGCCGAGGGCAAGTCCTTCGTGGACTATGCCTTCCACATGATCGTCACCGATCCGACGCCCGCGGTCCTGAAGGACGAGCTCCCCGCGCTCATCGAGGCGGGCTACACCTCCTTCAAGATCTACATGACCTACGAGGACATGCGGCTCGACGACCGGCAGATCCTGAGCCTGCTCGCGGTGGCGCGAAGGCACGGCGCCCTGGCCATGGTTCATGCGGAGAATGCCGACTGCATCGCCTGGCTGACCGAGGCGCTGGAAGAGGCCGGCCAGGTGGCGCCCAAATACCACGCGCATGCCCGGCCGATGGCTGTCGAGCGCGAGGCCACGCACCGGGCCATCGCGCTGTCCGAGGTCGTGGACGTACCGATCCTGATCGTGCACGTGTCGGGCCGCGAAGCCATCGACCAGATCCGGTGGGCGCACGCGCACGGCCTGCGCATCTATGCGGAGACCTGTCCGCAATACCTCCTGCTGACCTCCAGCCATCTGGACGAAGGATACGAAGGAGCCAAATGCGTATGCAGCCCGCCGCCGCGCGACCGGGCCAACCAGCGTGTGGTGTGGGACGCCCTGGCGGACGGCCTGTTCACCATCGTCTCATCCGACCATGCGCCCTTCCGCTTCGACGACCCGCAGGGAAAGAAGCCGGGCGGCCGCGAAGTGAACTTCCAGTACATCCCCAACGGCATCCCCGGGTTGGAGACGCGGCTGCCCTTGCTGTTCTCCGAAGGCGTTCGCACCGGCCGCATCACGCTCAACCAGTTCGTGGCATTGACGTCCACCAACCCCGCCAAGCTCTACGGCCTGGCGCCGCGCAAGGGCGCCATTTCCATCGGCGCCGACGCCGACATCGCCATCTGGGATCCGGACCGCCAGGTGACCATTGCCAACGGCATGCTGCACCACGCAGTGGACTACACGCCCTACGAAGGCCTGCAGGTCACCGGCTGGCCGGTGAGCACGTTCGTCCGTGGCCGCCGGGTCTGGGATGACGGCCAGGTGCAGGGACGGCCGGGCGACGGCATGTTCCTGCCGTGCGGCCGCCCCGAGATGGCACGGCCCAAGGTGCGGGACACGGCGCCCGCCGGCAACTATGTGGGCGACCGGCCCGACGCCCTGGGCCGGATCGTTCGCCCCGAAGCCGCGAATGCGCGGGAAGCCAGCAAGCGCCATGCTCCCTGAACTGCTCGACGCGAGGCAGATCGCTGCCGCCTGCCGCGACGGCCGCCTGGACCCGGCCGACGTGCTTCGGGCCTTCCAGCAGCGCATGCACGAGCGCAACCCCGAGATCAATGCGGTGGTGGGCGACCCACCCGCCGACCTGCCGGCGCAACTCGAACACTTGCGGCGCCGCCTGGCCGCCCGGGAACCTCTGCCCTTGGCCGGCGTTCCCGTCCTGGTCAAGGACGTGATCTGGGTGGCAGGGCAGCGCGTGACGCAGGGCTCGCGCCTGTTTGCGGACTTCGTGGCGCCGCGCGATGCCTTGGCCGTGGAGCGGCTTCGCCGGGCCGGCGCGTTGATCGTGGGCATGGCCAACAGTTCCGAGTTCGCCTGCAAGGGTTTGACGACCAACCGCGTCTATGGCCTGACCCGGCATCCGCAAGACCTGTCGCTGACGCCCGGCGGCTCCTCCGGAGGTTGCGCGGCTGCGGTGGCCGCCGGCCTGGCGCCGCTGGCCCTGGGCACGGACGGAGGCGGCTCCAGCCGCCGCCCGCCGTCGCATGTGGGCGTGGTGGGATTCAAGCCCTCCTTCGGCGCCATCGCCGATCCGTTCGGCTTCGCGCATGCCTTCATCGGCCTGCAGACCCTGGCGCCCATCGCCCGCACCGTGGCCGACGCCCGCCTCATGTTCGACGCCATGGCAGGCGTGGACGTGCGCGACCCGCAGACCATCGAGCTGCAACCCGCCGCCGATGCCGATGTGCGCCGGCTGCGCATCGCCTTCAGCCCGCGCCTGGGGCTGGATGTGCCCGTGGACCCGGACGTGTCGGCGTGCATGGAGGCCGCCGTGGAGCGGCTGCGCGGTGTGGGCCTGCCGATCGAGCGCGCGGACCCCCCCTGGCCCCAGGGCGCCAGTGAAGAGGCCCTGATGCCGCTTCAACACGTCGGCCTCGCAAGCCTGTTCGAGAGCGACTGGCGGCGCGATCCGGATGTCTTCGATCCGGACATCGCCCGCCAGATCGAGCGTGGACTGAAGTGGCGTGGCGCCGACGTCGCCCGCGCTCGCGAGGCCGGCTTGCGCATTGCGTTGACGCTCGGCGACTTCCTGCAGCACCACGACTTGCTGGTGTGTCCCACCACGCCGTGCGTGGCGTGGCCCAACGACCGGCCAGGCCCCCGGATCATCGAAGGGCAGTCCGTCGAGCCGCGTGCGCATGCCGTCTTTACGCCATTCATGAACCATGCGATGGTGCCGGCGATTTCCATTCCGTGCGGCTTGGGCCGCGATGCGCTGCCTGTGGGTTTGCAGGTCGTGGCGGCCCGGGGGCGCGACCACCTGCTTCTGGCCGCGGCAGAGCTTTTCGAAGCCGCGTTGCGCCCGCTCACGGCGCGCGGCTAGCTTTTCCCCTCGTCGCGACGATCGCATTCACCACGGAACCACGAGCACGGCCATGCGGATCCTGATCCTCAATCCCAACACGACCCAGGGCATCACCGACCGGCTGATGGGGGCGGCGCAGGCCGTTGCGGCATCCGGAACGGAGTTGGTGTCCATGACGGCACCACGCGGCTTTCCCTACATCGCCACGCGGGCCGAAGCGCAGATCGGTGGCGCGATCGCTCTGGAGATGCTGGCTCGGCAGCACAAGCATGTGGACGCGGCGGTGATTGCGGCATTCGGCGACCCCGGCCTGTTTGCCGCGCGGGAGCTCTTCGACATTCCTGTCGTCGGCATGGCCGAGGCCGCCATGCTCACAGCCTGCATGCTGGGCCGGCGCTTTGCCATCGTGACCTTCGCGCAGGCGCTGGGCCCCTGGTATCAGGAGTGCGTCGAATCCCATGGCCTGACAGGGCGGCTGGCGGGCATCCACATGCTCGATGGCGCCTTCGCGTCCGTGGCGGATGTGCAGGACGAGAAGGAGGAACTGCTGGTCAAGCTCGCCAACGCGGCCGTGCACGAGAGCGAGGCCGACGTGGTCATCCTGGCCGGTGCTCCCCTCGCAGGCCTCGCCAGCAAGGTCAAGCACCGCATTCCGGTGCCGGTGGTCGACCAGATGGCCGCAGCGGTCAAGCAGGCCGAAGTGCTCGCCGCATTGCGCGTGCGCAAAGCGGCCGCCGGAACCTTCCGCCGCCCCAGCGCAAAAGCGACCCTCGGGCTGGCGCCGGAGATTGCCGTTCAGTTCACACCGGAAGGCGGTGCGCCCTGACACGGCGACGATCCGCTTGAAGCGGCCCTCCCCTTCAGCGCGTCCCCGGCTCGTTCGCGTTGTGGATGATCCAGATCAGGTAGCCGTTGCTGAAGTCACCCACGCTGCCGCCGGCGAAGATCAGCCGCCCCTGGCCCTTGTAGACCATCTCGAAGCGGTGGCGGTCGGAGCCGAAGTAGAAGGGGATCCAGGCCTTGCCGGTGATGTAGGCGCCCTGGTCGCTCGGCGGGCCGATCTGGCTGGTGACCTGGAAGGCCGACATGCCGATCTGCAGCTTGGCGAACTTGCTGCCCGGCGCGGGGTTGCCGGTGATCTCGCCCTCGTAGTCGTTCAGGCCCTTCACGGTGCGGCCGCTGCCGGCCTCGACCTTCGATGAATCCACCACGTTGCCGCGCGCGTCCATGCCCGGCTTGCCGGCGCCCACTGTGCCCGCGCCGGCGGCGGCCGCCGCAGGTGCGGCTGCAGGCGCTGCGGCCGGTGCAGCCGCTGCGGCGGGCGCTGCTTCGGCGGCTGCCGCGCAGCGCGCCAGGTCCACGGTGCGCTGCTTGCCGGCCACGCGTACGGCGCGCACCTCGGTGGTGACGGCGCCGCCGCGGAAGCCCCTGTCCGTGGCCAGGCAGCGGAAGCTCACCGCGTCGCCTTCGGCCGAGACCCAGGTGTTGGCCGGCGCCCTGCGGTTGGCCGGGCGCTGCAGGTCCAGCGCCACGGTGCTGCCCACCAGTTGCTGGCGCACTTGGGCCAGGCTGCTGCCCTCGAAGGCGCCCGCCACCTCGGCGTAGCCGGGCGTCGGCGGCGGTGCGGGCGGTGCCGGGGGCGCGCTGGCGGCGGGCGCGGGGGCCGCTGCCGGGGTGCCGGCGGTACCGCCGCCGGAGGTGGAGCCGCAGCCGGCCAGGAAGACGGCGCCGGCCGCCGCCAGGGCCAGGACGGACAGGGAAGGCGAGGAGCAAGGTGTCTGCATGATGGGCAGGAAGGAAGGGCCGAAGGGACGGCGCGCCCGGCAGGCACGGCCGCGGTGGAGTGCGGCATTGTGCCCAAGCAGGCGCGTTCTGCGTGCCCCCAAAGGGCCGGACTGCGCCCAGCCCGCCCCCTCGAGGGGGCAAGAAAACCCGGGGTGGCCCGGCGCTTCCTGAGCGAGTGCGTGACAGCGCGCCGGCACCACCTTTGCTATGTTCCAGGGTTTCCCCGAATCCGCCGCACCGATGACCGACGCCCCCACCACCGCCTGCCTCGTCGACGACCTCGTCGCCCTGATGCGCCTCGCGCCCGCCGGCGAGGACCGCTTCCGAGGGCGGAGCGAGGACATCGGCACGCCCAACGTCTTCGGCGGCCAGGTGCTGGGCCAGGCGCTGATGGCCGCCAGCCTCACCGTGGAGCCGCAGCGGCCGGTGCACTCGATGCACGCCTACTTCCTGCTGCCGGGCGAGCACGCGCCCATCGACTACAGCGTGGACCGCGTGCGCGACGGCCGCAGCTTCACCACCCGCCACGTGCTGGCGCGGCAGAACGGCCGGATCATCTTCGAGATGGCCGCCTCCTTCCAGACGCGCGACCCGGGCGTGGAGCATCAGGAGCCGATGCCCGCCGTGGCCGGCCCCGAGGGCCTGCCCAGCGAGCTGGAACGCCGCGTGGAGGCCGGCGACCGCCTGCCCGAGCCCTTCCGCGTGAAGGCCACGGTGCCGCACGGCATCGAGTACCGCACGGTGGAACAGGACGACCTGCTCGCCCCCGCGCCGCGCGAGGGCGGCTGTGCCATCTGGATGCGCGCCGTCGCCCCGCTGCCGGACGACCCGGTCGTGCACCGCGCCCTGCTGGCCTACGCTTCCGACCACGGCCTGCTGCGCGCCGCCGCCGTGCGCCACGGCCTGAGCTTCCTGGCCGGCCATGTGCGCGCCGCCAGCCTCGACCACGCCATGTGGTTCCACCGCGACTTCCGCTTCGACGACTGGCTGCTGTACGTGGTGGATTCGCCCAGCGCCAGCGGCGCGCGCGGCCTGTGCTTCGGCCGGGTCTACACGCGCGATGGCCGCCTGGTGGCCTCCGCCGCGCAGGAGGGCATGCTGCGCGTCACCGATCTCGCGCCGGCCGGCGCGCGGTCGTCCGTCATCGTCACTTGAACGGGCTGGCCGTCGCGAACCACAGGCCCACGCCGGTGGCGATGATGAAGGCGCCGTCCGTCACGCCGGCGGCCAGGAAGAACTTGCCCTGCAGTTCCTGCATCAGGTCCGGCTGGCGGGCCGAGCCCTCGATCAGCTTGCTGCCCAGGAGGGCGATGCCGATGCACGAGCCCACCGCGCTCATGCCGATCAGCAGCGCGACGGCCAGGGGGAGGATGTCGAAGCCGGTGCCCATGATGCTGTTCTCCTTCGGGGTTGTTGACGTTGCACCGACTGTCGCGCGGCAGCGGCAGCGCGTCGATGACCCCCAAGGTCATGGGCGGCGCGCTCAGCCGGCCGGCGCCGGCGCGCCCCGGGCGGGCGCCAGCACCGCCGCGATGGCCACCATCATCAGCAGCACGGACGCCCAGTCCTGCCAGTGCAGCACCTCGCCCAGCCACAGCGCGCCGCTGAACACGCCCAGCACCGGGATCAGCATCACGCTCAGCGTCGAGGCGATGGGCGGCAGGCCGCGCGCCAGCGCGAACCAGGCCGCCTGCGCGAAGCCGAAGATCAGCACCGCGTTGTAGAGGA
>NZ_JBIQNC010000138.1:0-2800 GCF_044462705.1 Xenophilus sp. | reverse complement strand
GTGTAGCCCAGGATGGCCGCGCGCCCGCTCGACAGGTGCTTGAGCGCGAGGATCATGCAAGCGTGCCAGACGAACATGTTGGTGGCGCTCAGCCACAGCAGCTCGCCCCAGTGCTGCCGCGGCACGCGGAAGGACACCCGCCCGGCCAGCAGGATCGCCGCCAGCACCGGCACGCCGAGCCACAGCGACAGCGTGCGGAAACTCAGCGGCGGGAAGTCGGCGATGCCCAGTTTCATCACCGGCCAGTTCAGGCCCCAGATGAGGGTGAGCGGGACGAGCAGCGCCCATTGGCGCGGGGTCAGTTTCTGCATGGCGTCGGGCATTGTGGCGGCTGGCCGCCAGGGCTGCCGGCGCAGGGGCAATGCGTGCGCGCCGGTGTGCTCATCAGGCCGCCGGCGGCTCGCCCAGCGCGTCTTCCAGCAGCGGCAGCGCCCGCTCGACCGCCGCCTCGCCCTGCGCGATGGCCAGCGCGGCGCGGTGGAAGTCCATGGCCGCGATGTCCGACAGGTGCGGCCGGATCACCACGTCGGCCGGCTCGCCCGCCAGCCGGCTCTGGGTGATGCGCACCTGCATGATGTTCAGGCTGGTGGTCAGCACGTCCAGCATCGAGGGCGCCTGCCGCGCCCGGCCGGCCGCGGCGCGCGGCAGCGGCCGCAGGCGCGCGAGCAGGGCGGCGATCGGCGACGTCGCTGCCGAAGGCGCGCCGGCCTCGTCGGCGCCGCTGCCTTCGGTCTGCACCTCGGCGCGCGCGCGGCGGCCGATCAGGTCCCAGTTCAGGTCCACCGCGATCACCACGTCGGCGCCCATGGCGCGGCACAGCGACACCGGCACGGGGTTGACCAGCCCGCCGTCGACCAGCAGCCGGTCGTCCAGCTGCGCGGGCGTGAACAGGCCGGGCAGCGCGATCGAGGCGCGCACCGCGTCGATCACCGGCCCCTCGCGCAGCCACACCTCGCGGCCCGTGCCCAGCTCGGTGGCGACGCAGGCGAAGGGCAGCGGCAGATGCTCGATGCCCTCGTCGCGGAAATGCTGGCGGAAGAAGCCGGTCAGCCGCGAGCCCTCGATCAGCCCGCCGCCCATGCGGAAGTCCAGCATCGCCACCACGCCGGACCAGGTGAGCCGGCGCACCCAGTCCTCCAGCCAGTCCAGCCGGCCGGCGGCATGCACCGCGCCCACCAGCGCGCCGATCGAGGTGCCGCAGACGATGTCGGGCGCATGGCCCGCGCGCTCCAGCGCGCGGATCACGCCGATGTGCGACCAGCCGCGCGCGGAGCCGCTGCCGAGGGCCAGGCCGATGCGGGGGCGGGAGGAAGACATCGGGTGCAGGATAGCGGACGTATACGGCACCCAGCCTCCGGCAACTTGCCCCGGGACGCTGAAAAGGCGGGCGGCCTCGCAGTACCTGGCCGCCGCCGACGTCCCGCGATGCTCAGTTCGCCAATTCGCGCCAGGCGCTGCGCAGGGGCATGCCGGCTGCGCCCCCCCCGCCCGGCGGGCGCTCGGCGCGGATGCTGCCATCGCTGCCCTGGCGCAGGATCCGGGTTTCGTCGTTGGTGAGCTTGACCCAGCTCTGGCCCACGATCAGCGAACTGGCGCTCCACAGCTCGCCTGCGACGTCCGTGAAGCCGGTGCCGTCGCGCACGTTCAGGTAGTAGCGCCACGACGAACCGCCCGAACTGCAGGCGTCGCTGTTCGGAATGGCGGTGGCGATGGACAGCGTGTCGAACTGCAGCGCGACGTCGATGTTGATGCGCTCGCCCTCGTGCGGCAGGTCCACGTACCAGCCGTTCTTCTCGTTCCAGTTCACGGTGTGGTTGCTGATGCTGGCGGTCTGGGCCTCGTTGTCCAAAGTGAAGGTCTGCTGCACCAGCGTACTGCCTGCCCGTACGTTCCCCAGCGATGTGGAGGTCAGAGCGTCCTTGATGGCATAGATGGTCTGCGTCTGCGTGTTGGCCAGGTCGTCGGTGCTCAAGTAGCGGCCCGTGCCGACGACGATGACCGCCTTGCCCGCGATCTCGGCCAGCTCGGGCCGCGCCGTGATGGGCTGGAGGTTGCCGTCCTTGCGGAAAGAGGCGAGCAACAGTGCGGCGCCGTGGGGTTCCACGAGGTCGTCGATGTCGAAGCGCCAGAGGTTGCCCAGCAGGTCGCCGCCATAGAAGCGCTTGGCCGTGTTGTTCGACGGGTCGTCCACCCACGCGTTGATGCGGGCCAGCCCACTGGGCGTGTCGGTGCTGCCGGCCGTGGTCGGGATGTCCAGCAGCTTCTCGCCCGTATTGGCGTTGAGCACGAAGAGCCGGCCTTTGCCGTCGCCAGGGCTGACGTTGTTGTAGCCCGATGCGAAGACCACCACCCAGGTGCCGTCGGCGCGCTTGGTGATGACCGGGTTGCTGAAGCTCAGGCCGAGGTTGTCGTTGGTGAACTCCCAGAGCGCCTGCGGGTTCTCGGGGTCGGTGACGTCCAGCGCGTAGTAGGCGCGTCCGCCCTTGCCCAGCCCACCCACCAGGATGGTCTTCCAGTCGCTGCCCACCTTGATGTCCGCGATCTCGGGCTTGCCGTCCACGAAGAAGCGGTGGCGCGATTCGTAGCCGTTGTCGGCCAGCCGGTACATCTCGGGCATCACCGCGCGTGGCACAAAGGCCCACAGCTCGGTGCCGCCGTCGCTGCCCGAGGCCGAGAAGGCGTGCAGCATGCCGTCGTTGGCGGCCACGTACACGACGCCCTTGCGGTTCTTCTTGCTCGCGACGAATGCGGCGTAGCCGTCGTCACCATAAGCGAAGGGCGGCTTGCCGACGTAGACCGG
>NZ_JBIQNC010000137.1:0-14104 GCF_044462705.1 Xenophilus sp. | reverse complement strand
CCGACAAGCGCGTGGAGCCGGCCGAGCACAAGAAGTTCGTGCAGTCCGAGGTCGCACGGTTCGGGCCGGTCATCAAGGCCGCAGGCGTCTACGCAGACTGACGACGCAAGCCAAGCGCTCGCACGTCAACGACAAAGCCCGCCGGTGAACCCGGCGGGCTTTTTCATGGCGCTCAGTTCTTCGGCCGGATGGCGTCGGCCGTGCCCTGGATGAAGGCCTTGATCGCCTCGACGTCGTCCGCCGAGAGCTTGCCGGTGAAGTCCGGCATGCCGCGGGCCATGGCCGGCCCCTTGAAGAGGAAGGTGCCCAGGTTCTCGATGAAGGCCGGCTCCATGTAGCCCAGGTTGGGGATGTTGCCGCCGCGGTCCACGCCCGGCACGCCGTGGCAGAACACGCAGTTGGCCACGTACAGGCCGGTGCCCGCCTGCACCTTGGCCGGGTCGTACTTCACGCCTTGCAGCAGCTTGCCCATGCGGTACTGCACGAAGTCCGGCATCTTCGCGCTGCCGCCCACGGCGAAGGTGTAGACGGTGCCCGGCCCCTGGCGCTCGGTGGCGCGCTGCGCCAACCCGTACACGCCGCCCCAGCCGACGGCGACCGAGACGTACTGCCTGCCGTCCACCATGTAGGTGGCCGGCGCCGCCACCACGCCGGTGCCGGTGGGCGTCTCCCACAGCTTGGCGCCGCTCTTCGCGTCGTAGGCCACCAGGCGCCCGTCGGCCGTGCCCTGGAAGACCAGGTTGCCGGCGGTGGTCAGCGTGCCGCCGTTCCACGGCGAGACGTGCTCCACGCCCCACGCCTCCTTCTGCGCCACCGGGTCCCAGGCCACCAGCCGGCCCATCGGCTTGCTCTTGGGCGGTTCGGCGTTGAGGAACATGGCCGTGTTCCAGCCCTGCGCCGCATGCGGGCGCAGCGGCACGTTCTCGTTGAACTTCCAGTCCTTGTCGTCCATCAGCGTCAGCGGCACGTGCTGCGCGGGCAGGTAGACCAGCCCCGTCTTCGGGTTGAAGGACATCGGGTGCCAGTTGTGCGCGCCGAAGGGGCCGGGGATCGCATCGCCCGGCTTGTCGCCCTGGCGCGCGCTGGCCGTCTCGACCGGCCGGCCCTTGGCGTCGTAGCCCGTGGCCCAGTTCACCTCGACGAAGTTCTTCGCCGAGATGAACTGCCCGTTGGTGCGGTCGATGACGAAGAAGAAGCCGTTCTTCGGCGCGTGCAGGATCACCTTGCGCGGCTTGCCGTTCACCTTGATGTCGGCCAGGATCATCGGCTGCGTGGAGGTGTAGTCCCAGTTGTCGCCGGGCGTCTCCTGGTAGTGCCACTTGTACTTGCCCGTGTCGGGGTCGAGCGCGACGATCGACGCCAGGTACAGGTTGTCGCCGCCCTTGGGGCTGCGCTTGGAGCGTGCCCAGGGCGAGCCGTTGCCGGTGCCGATGTACATCAGGTTCAGCTCGGGGTCGAAGGCCATGGTGTCCCACACCGTGCCGCCGCCGCCGGCCTCCCACCACTTGCCGGACGGGTCCCAGGTCTTCGCCGCCTTCTCCATCGAGGCGTCCTCGAAGGGCCTGGACGGATCGCCCGGCACGGTGAACCAGCGCCACTTCTGCTCGCCCGTCTCGGCGTCGTAGGCGGTGATGTAGCCGCGCACGCCGTACTCGGCGCCGCCGTTGCCGATGATCACCTTGCCCTTGAACACGCGCGGCGCACCGGTGATGGTGTAGCTGCGCGCGTGGTCGATCAGCGTGTCCTTCTCCCACAGCTTCTGCCCGGTGGCGGCGTCCAGCGCGATCAGCCGCCCGTCGTAGGCGCCCACGTAGACCCTGCCCTTCCACAGCGCCACGCCGCGGTTGACCACGTCGCAGCAGCCTCGGAAGCCCCTGGACCGGTCCACCCCGGGGTCGAAGGTCCACAGCTTCTGGCCGGTGCGCGCGTCGATGGCATGCACCACGCTCCACGAGGCGGTGACGTACATGATGCCGTCCACCACCAGCGGCGTGGCCTCCACGCCGCGCGTGCTCTGCAGGTCGTAGGACCACACCAGGCCGAGCTGCCTGACGTTGCCGGTGTCGATCTGGTCGAGTCGGGAGTAGCGCGTCTCCGCGTAGTCCAGGCCGACGCTGGGCCAGTCGGGCGTCTTCGCGGCGTTGGCGCGGATGAACTGGCCGTCCACCTTCTTCACTGCCGCTGCGGCCCGCGCGGCGGCGTCGGCGTTTCCTTGCGCGGACGCGGCGGCCCCGATGCCGAGCGCGAGCACGGCCATCCCAAGTGCTTTCATCGTGCGGTCTCCTTGTTGTGTCGCGCAGCATCGGCCGTGCGGCGGCGCGCATCACCTTCGGGATTTCCCCAGTGGGGACCTGTTCCGTTGCGGAACACATTCGCGCGGTTCGCCCTGCGGCGGGCAGGAGACCACGATGACCCAGCCCCTGCGCCGCGCCGACACCGCGCCGCGGCAGTTGTTCAGCACCACGCCGGCGCAGCGGGTGGCGCTGGCGCGCCGGCAGTTCTTCGAGGAAGGCGTGCGCCCCTCGGGCCTGGTGGGCGAGGCGGTGATCCAGTCATGGATGCGCTGCCGCCGCAGCCACGAGGACACGCGCCGCGCCGTCGCCTTCGACGCCGTCACGCCCAGCCGGCTGCATGCCGCGCTCGGCCGCAACCGCGATCTGCTGGAGGCTGCGCGCGCCGAGCTGGCGGCGATGGAGGACGCGCTGGCCGGCACCGACTGCCGCGTGATCCTCACCGACCGCGAGGGCGTGGTGCTGCACGTCACCCATCACCCGGCCGCGGCCGCGCAGCCGGTGCTGCGGGTGACCGCGCGCGTGGGCGTGAACATCGCCGAGCAGCGCGTGGGCACCACCGCGCCGGGCATCGTCGCCAGCACCGGCCAGGCCTGCACCGTCATGGGCGGCGAGCACTACTTCGAGCTGCTGCACGAGATGCACTGCGCCGCCGCGCCGATCCACGACGTGCACGGCCGGCTGGCCGGCGTGCTGGACCTCTCGGTCGAGGCGCGGCGCTTCGGCTTCGACGCCGCGCAGATGGTGGGCCTGTACGCCACCACCATCGAGAACCGGCTGCTCCAGGCGCAGGCCGGCGAGCACCTGATCCTGCGCTTCCAGGCCAGCCCGGCGCTGCTGGGCACGCCGCTGGAGGCGCTGGCCGGCATCGCCGCCGACGGCACCGTGGCCTGGCTCAACGACGCCGCCGCGCGCCTGATCGGCCGCCTGCCGCAGGCGCCCGGCGAGCGTGGCGTGGCCGGCCTGCTGGGCCACGACCTGCCCGCGCTGCTGCGCCTGGGCCGCCACGAGGACGCCCAGCCGATGCGGCTGGCCAGCGGGCTGGGCGTGTGGATGCGCGCCAGCCTGCGCGCCGCCGACGGCGTGGACTTCCGGCATGCGGTGGCGCTGCAGCCGCCGGCCGCCGTGCCCGAGGCGCAGGCGCGCGCCCCTGCCGGGGACCTCGGCGAAGCCGCTGCCGGGCCTGACGCGGACACCGGTCCCGATGCCGCCGGCACGCTGCGCGACCACGAGCAGCGGCTGGTCCGGCAGGCGCTGGCGGCCCACGGCGGCAACGTCTCCGGCGCCGCGCGGGCGCTGGGCGTCTCGCGCGGCACGCTCTACCGCCGGCTGCGCGGCCGAGGCGAAGGCCCCTGAGCCCGCCTCACGCCCCGCGCGGCAGCCCGATGCACAGCGTGCAGCCGCCGCCCGGCGCCGACCAGCCCTCGATGCAGCCGCCGTGGCGGGCGACCACGGTGCGCGCGAACTCGAAGCCCAGCCCGTGGGAGCGGGTCACGCCGTCGCTGCGCACGGGCCCGGGCGCCGCCTCGCCGCTGCCCGACAGCAGCCGCTGGAGCACGGCCGGCGCCATGCCAGCGCCGTCGTCCGCGATGGAGACGAACACCCATTGCGCATCGAAGGCGCAGCACAGCCGCACGGCCGAGCCGGACGGACTGTGCGCGACGGCATTGAGCACCAGGTTCACCAGCGCCCGCACGACCAGCGCGCCGTCCAGCGGCGCCTCGACGTCCTCGGCCTCCTCCTCGTCGAAACGCAGCTCCACCGACACGCCCGCGCGCCGCGCCGCGGCCCACACCTGGTCGCGCACGTCGAGCATCACCGTCGCCACGTGCGTGGGCGCGACGCGGTAGCTGCCCATCCAGGCGTGCGAGACGTCGAGGAAATCCTCGGCGAGCGCCAGGGTCCGCTGCACCTCGCGGCGGATCGACGCCGCCATCGGCGCGGCCACCGACCGCCCTTCGTCCAGGTCGAGCAGGCCGAGGATCGCCACCTGCGGGCTGCGCAGGTCGTGCGAGAGGAAGCGGTTCCACTGCTCGCGCTGGCGCTGCGCCTCGCGCTCGGAAGTCAGGTCGGCCAGCACGACGATGTAGCCCGGCGGCGCCTGGCCGGCCGGCGCCGCCACGGGCGCGGCGAGCAGTTGCAGGTGCTGCCCGCGCGCCGTGGCGTACTCGCCCGCCAGCGCCGCCAGCCAGGCGGGGCCCCGCTGCACGTCGGCCACCGCGGCGCCGCGCGCCTGCCGCCGCAGGGGCGCCAGCAGGTCGGCCAGTTGCCGGCCCCGGAAGGGCTGCGCATCGGCCGCATCGCCGCCCGCTGCCGCGCCGCCCAGCCATCGCACGGCGGCGGCGTTGCAGCCGACCACGCGCCCCAGCGGATCGCACAGCAGCACCCCCGTCGGCATCGCGCGCAGCGCCGACTCGGTGAGCGCCTGCAGGCGCAGGGTGCGCTGGATCGCGCGGTCCAGCGCCTCCTTCGGCGGCTGCGGCCCCGCACCGGCCGCCGGCGCGGCGACGATCTCGAAGATGCCCGCCGGCACCGCCTGCAGCGCGCTGGCCTTGTTCGCCAGGAAGCGCAGCTGCCCCCGCAGGCGCAGCCAGCTCCAGCCCGCATACAGCAGCGCCAGCCCGGCCAGCGGCGTGGCCGCCGGCAGCCACCAGCCGAACCCGTACAGCGCCGCCACGCTCACGGCCACGCAGCCGCCGGCCACCGCGGCCACCATCACCAGCCCGACCCCGGGCTGCCACCGCAGCAGGCCCGCCGCCAGCGCCAGCACCGCGGCGATCCAGGCCGCCAGGGCCGGCGCCGGCAGCTCATGGATGGCCCTGCCCTGCATCAGCTGATCGATCGCGTTGGCATGCACCTCCACGCCCGGCAGCAGCCCGGCGCGCGCCGAGGCCGGCGCGAAGACCTGGTCGCCCAGGCCCGGCGCCGTGCCGCCGACGAGCACCGTCCGCCCCCGCAGCCGCGCCGGCGGCACCTCGCCGTCGAGCACGCGCACGTAGGAGACCCTGTCGTAGCTCCCCGACGCGCCGGCGTAGGCGATGCGCATGCGGTCCGCATAGCGCCAGCCGGACGCATCCTCGCGCCCGGCCTCGGCCGAGGACGACCGCCCGGCCACCAGCATCCCGACGTAGGGCTGGAGGCCGCCGGCCGGCCCCATGCGCAGGAACAGGTTGCGGGCGACGCCGTCGGCGTCGAGCACCAGTTCCGCATGCCCGACGCCGCGGGCCTGCGCCTCGAACAGCGGCAGCGGCCGCTGGAACCCCTGCTGCCCGGCCTCCGGCGCCCGCAGGTCGCGCTCCGCCATCATCGGCAGGTACACCGGCAGCCGCCCCATGGCCTGCGCAAGCCGCTGGTCCTCCCGCGCGTCCACGCTGGGCTCGGTGAGGAACAGATCGAGCAGCACCTTGGCGGCCCCCGCGTCCGCCAGCCGCGAGAGCAGTCGCGCATGCGTGCCGCGCGGCCAGGGCCAGCGGCCCAGCGCGGCCAGGCTGGGCTCGTCGATGGCCACGATCAGGATGTCGGCGGACGGCGGCTGCGCGGCCAGCGGCAGCATGCGGTCGTAGGCCAGCATGTCCAGTTGCGCGAGGCCCGGCTTCTGCGCCAGCCAGGCCAGGGCGGCTGCCAGCAGCGCGATCGCGGCCAGCGCGCCGGTCAGCCTGGGGCCTGTCACGTCAACGCCCAGGCGCGTCGAAGCTGCCGCCAGCGAACGGCCTGCCGTAGTGCTCGCCGTCGGACGTCTCGCTCACCCGCCAGTGGTACCGCCCGCCGATGGCGAAAGGCCCCACCACCGCGCCGGTGGCCTGCAGCCCCTTCAGGTCGACCGCCGTCGCGGCAAAGTCCGGTTCGAGCGACAGCTCGAGCCTGTAGCGGCGCGCCGATGACGCGGCCCACCGGATCTCCACCCGTCCGTCGGCCAGCCGGCGCATCCCGCCCTGGGGCGCCGGCATGTAGAACAGGCGCTCGCCCGGCATGCCCTCCAGGCGGTCGGCATCCAGCGCCGCGACGCTCAGGTGGTAGAAGCCCGGGTCCAGGTCGGCCGGCAGCGGCAGCGTCGCGTCCTCGCTCGCGAACTCGGCCACCGGCGCGAGGAACAGGTCGTCCTGCGCGACGCGCCAGCGGTAGCCCTGCGCGCCCGGCACCGCGCCCACCGCCGCCGTCGTCGGCGCGGCCTCGGAGAAGGCCTGCTCGGTGAAGCGGGGCGCCGGCAGCAGCGGCCGCGCCTCGGCGCGCCCCGAGGCGCCGGCCAGCACCGCGCCCTGACCCGCATCGAGCAGCAGCGGCGCCGCGCCGCCGCCCTGCACCGCGACCTGCCCCTCGATGACCTCGCCGGTCAGGTGCCCGTCGCGGTCGCGCACGCGAAAGTGCGTGCCGCGCACGCCCAGCACCACCGAGCGCGAACGGATCTCGAACGCCTGCCCCGACTGCTGCCTGCGGACCTGCGACTCGATCTCGCCGTGCAACAGCCGCAGGCGCACGCCGCCGCGCCCGATCCGCTCCACCTCGACCGCGCTGCCCGGCGGGATCACCGACCGGCTGCCGTCCTGCAGCCCCAGCGTCAGGAAGCCCTTCGCCTCCGTCGCCACCACGTCGCCCGCGCGGACCGCGGCGCCCGGCGCCAGCGGCTCGTCTGCCCCGCCCCCGTGCCGCCGCCATGCCTTGCCGGCGACCGCCAGCACCATCGCCTCGTCCTCGCCGAGCAGCCGGCCGTCGGCGAAGTACAGCACCGTGCCCGGCTGCAGGCGCCGCGGCTCGGCGATGCCGTTGCGCCGCTGCACGTCGGGCCAGCGGGTCGGCTGGCCATAGCGCTCGCCCGAGATGCCCCACAGCGTCTCGCCGGGCTGCACCACGTGCGTCTGCTGCGCGAAGAGCCCCCCGGCAAGCAGGGCCAGGAACGGGAACAGCAGGGCGGCAGCCAGGCCGTGCGCAGAGGGCAGATGGTTCATCGAGCGGCATCCTTCATCGCGTCGAGGCAGTACCCCTGCCCGTAGACAGCGCGCAGGCTCACGCCCCGCTCCGCATCGAGCTGCAGCTTCCTGCGCAGGCGGTAGATATGGCTATCGAGCATGCGCGACGGCTCGTCCTCGGTCGGGTAGCCCGCCGCCTCCAGCAGGTGGGCGCGCGAGACCGTCTGCCCCAGCCGGCCGAACAGCAGTTGCATCAACTGGAACTCCCTGCCCGTCAGCGCATGGTGCTCGACGGGCGCGTCCGGCGCCTCCTGGTAGCTGACCGAGTGCGCTGCCGGGTCCAGCGTCCAGCAGCCGAAGGTCTGCCGGCGGTCCGGCGCCAGCGGCTGGACGGGCCGCAGCAGCCTCATGACGCGCGCTCGCAGTTCGAGGGGCCGGAACGGCTTCACGACATAGTCGTTCGCCCCCGCGTTCAGCGCATCGGCCACGTCGCGGTCCGCGCCCTTGGAACTGAGCATCAGCACCGGAACGCTGCTGTCCTTCCAGGTGCGCAGCCACTGCAGTACCTCCATGCCGTCCAGCGAGGGCGCTGCCCAGTCCAGGATCACCAGATCGAAGGACTCGCGCCGCAGCAGGCGCTGCAGTTCCCGCCCGTCGGAGAAGGCGCGGCAATGCACGCGCTCCTCCCCGCCCAAATGGCGCACGAGCGTGCGCACCAGCAGGTCCTGCTGGATCGGGTCGTCCTCAAGGATCGCTATACGCATGCAGGAGACAGAAGGAGGTTCGTAAGAAAACGTATTCTGACCGAGCAACACCCTGTCGAAATCTGACGAATTCACGCAAGGGTATATGGGCCAAAGTATTCATTAAATGTCACAGATTGGCTCGGAATGTGACCGCGAATGTCGCGAAATCTCGCGAGCACGGTGTGGCGTGGCGGCATTTCCCGGAGCATCCCGGCCAAGCCGACGAAGAGGCCGCGAGAACCTTTTTCTCCACGCCACCGTCCTGCCCTCCTTCTCTCCGGAACAAGACGCCATGAATAAAAGCTACCGCTCCATTTGGAACGATTCCCTCGGCGCGTGGGTCGCCGCCTCCGAGATCGCCAAGGCGCACGGCAAGCCGGCCCGCGCACGCGTCCGCGCCGTGGGGGCGCCGATCCTGAGCGGCATGGCCGGCGGCGTGCTGCTGGCGCTGGCCGGGCTGTCTGCGCCGGCACTCGCCGATACGCCGATCACCGACGCCGCCACGGGCGCCACCTGCGCCCGCCCCGGCAGCAGCGGCGCCTGGGTCTGCCAGGTGCCCAACGGCAGCGGCGGCTTCGCCACCGTCACCGGCCCCGCCGGCAGCGCCGCCGCGCCCGACTTCGGCGCCCTGAACACCTGGGTCGGCAGCAACCTCGGGGGTGCGGGGGCCATTGTCCTGGGCAATGCGGACACCCAGGCCAACGCGGCCAACGCCGTCGCCATCGGCGCCGGCGCCAAGGCCCAGGGCGCCTCCGGCGTTGCCTTGGGCGATGACGTCACCTCGGGGGCGCAGGGCTACAACGTCGCCATCGGCTCGCAGGGCACCAGCGCCAGCGCCACACCCACCAGTTCGCCGGACATCGGCGCCGTGGCCATCGGTCGCTCGCAGACGGCCGACGGCGATGGCGCGGTGGCCATCGGCTCTTCCAACACGGCGACGGGCGATGGCTCGGTGGCCTTGGGACGCGCCAGCACCGCAACGGGCGAGGGCTCGCTGGCGCTCGGCAATGGCGCCTATGCCACCGGTGCACGCTCGGTCGCGTTGGGCACCACGGCCCAATCGACCAACTTTGCCACCGTGGCGCTGGGCGACGGCGCGAACGCGGGCGGCAGCAGCGCCATCGCCATCGGCCGCATCACCGAAGCGACGGGCTACAACGCCATTGCCATGGGCGACTGGGCCAAGGCAAGCCAGCGGGACGCCCTTGCCATCGGTGCCAACGTGACCGCATCCGGCGTGGGTACCACCGCCATCGGCGGCAGCCAGGTGTCTGCCAATGCGGCCAAGGCAACTGCCGACCGTGCCACCGCACTGGGCTATGGCAGCACCGCCAGCGGCACCGACACCATTGCCATCGGCGACAGCACGGCGCAGGACCCCAACGCCATTGCCATGGGCCTGGGCGCCCGCGCGGGCAGCGCCTCCTATCCGTCGGACACCAGCCAGATCGCCATCGGCCAGAGCGCCTTGGCCGACGGGCAGGGCAGCATCGCACTGGGCATGGGTTCGCGGGCCAGCCGCAATCAGAGCGTCGCGCTGGGGCAGGGCGCCGAATCCTGGAACGAGTCCGTCGCCATCGGTGCCGGTGCCACGAGCGGCGGAACCATCGGCTCGGGGATGCACCTGGGCGGCATCGCCATCGGCTACGGCGCCGACGCCACGGCCCTGCACGCCACGGCCGTCGGCTACCAGGCCAGTGCCGCCTACGGCGTGGCCAACCGCGCCGTCGTGCTGGGCTACAGCGCTGACGTCACCGCGGCGGATGCCATTGCCGTAGGCGCCAACGCTCAGGGCACAGGCGAGAACGCCACCGCCATCGGCGGCGACGACGTTCCGGGCAACGCAGCGCAAGCCACCGGCCCGCGTTCCACGGCGCTGGGCTATGGCAGCAAGGCCTCGGCCGCGGATGCCATCGCCATCGGCGACAGCACGGCGGCCGGCGTGAACACAACGGCCGTGGGCGCGATGAACAATGCAGGCACCGGCCAGCAAAGCACGGCCGTGGGCTACAACAACCGGATTACAGGGGCTTTCGGCAACTCAACCGCGGTGGGCAGCGGAAACACCGTGGGCGGCCAGAACACCTCAGTGTTTGGTTTGGGCAACACCACCAGCGGCACGGGCGCTGCGGGGGCGGTGGCTCTGGGCAACCAGAACACCATCGAGGCGCCCACCACGATCGCCGTGGGTGCCAGCAACAGCATCGGCAGCAACGCTCAATACGCCATTGCATTGGGCCGATCGAATACGGTGACTGCCACCGTGCCAGGCACGGGCGGCGTGGCCCCGGTCGCAGTGGGTTCGCAGAACACCTTGAGCAACGATGGTGCACTTGCCGTGGGCGTGGGCAACACCGTCGCCGGCAAATACGCCGTGGCATTGGGCCGGGCCAACACGGCATCCGGCGAACAGGCGCTTGCCTTGGGTAACAGGGCAACCGCCTCCGACACCGATGCCATCGCCATTGGCTCGAATGCCAAGGCCGAGGGGGTCAGCAGCATCAGCATCGGCACGGGCAACGTGGTGACGGGTGACCGTTCCGGCGCCATCGGCGATCCGAGCTTCATCGATGGCGATGACAGCTATGCCATCGGCAACAACAACACCATCGATGCGGCCAGCACCGAGGCGTTCATCCTGGGCAACAACGTCGAGCTGACCAACGTGCCGAGAGCGGTGGCGCTGGGCACGAACACTAGCGTGAGCGTGGCCGATGGCGTGGCCCTGGGCAGCGGCAGCAATGCCAACACGGCTGCGGGCATCGCCGGCTACGTGCCCACCGGCGCCAGCACGGCGGATGCGGCGGCCATTGCCGCCACCATCGCCACGCGCGGCGCGGTGGACGTGGGCAGCCGCCAGATCACCGGCGTGGCGGCGGGCAAGGAAGCCAGCGACGCGGTGAACGTAGCGCAGTTGCAGGCCCTTTCCAGCGCGGCGGCGGCGGGCGCGGTGCATTACTACAGCGTCAACGACGGGGCCACGCCCGGCGAGAACTACGACAACGACGGCGCGCTGGGCCAACGCTCCATTGCCGCCGGCATTTCCGCGAAGACCGGCGCAGGGGCCATCGACAGCGTGGCGATCGGAACTGGGGCCGAGGCCACCGAAGACTACGACGTGATGGTCGGCGCCTTCGCAGGCCAGGGCGGAACCAGCACCGGAGCCAACGTGGGCGTGGGCGCGTTCACGCTCAGCGGCGTCGTCGGCAGCGGCAACGTGGCCGTGGGCGCCGACATGGGCCAGGGTGTGAGCGGCGACAGCAATACCCTGCTGGGCTCGTCGTCGGGCAACCGGATCGTCGGCGACGAGAACGTGGCCATCGGCTACCAGGCCGGCAACACCCAGTACTGGGTGGACAACTCCGCCATGACCGTCGACCGCGCCGTCAGCATCGGCAGCAAGGCCGTGGCCGGCAAGAACGACGCCGTCGCCCTTGGCAGCAACAGCCAGGCGCAGGTGGAAGGCGGCGTGGCGCTGGGCAGCGGTTCGGTGGCGGACACCGACAGCTTCACCAACGATGCCACACGCGCCGGCTATGTGCCGACGGGAGCGAGCGCCGCCCAGGCGAGCGCCATCGCCGGAACCCACAGCACGCTGGCGGCCGTGTCGGTCGGCAACGCAGCCGCCGGCCAGTACCGCCAGATCACCGGTGTGGCGGCGGGCACGGAAGCCAGCGACGCGGTCAACGTGGCGCAGCTGCAAGCCGTCTCCAGCGCCGCCGCAGCGGGTGCGGTGCACTACTACAGCGTCAAATCCGCCGTCACAGGCGCGGGCAGCAACTACGACAACGACGGCGCCACGGGCACGAACGCGCTGGCCGCGGGCGTGAGTGCTTCCGCAAGCGCCGCGAGCGCCACCGCCGTGGGCTACAGCAGCAATGCTGCAGGCATCGGCAGCATTGCCGTGGGCGACAGCAATGCCACGTCTCGCAACACCATCGCGATCGGCACCGGAGCGACCGCCACGGGCACCACCATCGAGGGCGCTGTGGCGATTGGATACAACGCGCAAGCGACGAAGTATCTGAGTCTTGCGTTGGGCACCCGCACGACCGCCAGCGCCGAATGGGCGATCGCCATCGGTGACTTGGCCAACGCGACAGCCTCCGATGCGCTGGCGATTGGCAGCAGCGCGTCTGCGGCCGGCCAGGCATCCACGGCCGTGGGAGTGCTTGCCAATACGACCGGGGAGAGCGCCGTGGCGGTCGGCGGCGGCGCGCAAGCCTCGGGCGATCAGTCGGTTGCCATCGGCGGGGGCGACTATGCGACGTCCAGCATGAGCGATGGAGCCCGCGCCAGCGGGGACAAGGCGATCGCCATCGGCTACAAGTCCCAGGCCACGGGCGAGAGCAGCATCAGCATCGGCACGGGCAACGTGGTCAGCGGCAAGAACTCCGGTGCGTTCGGCGACCCCAACACCGTCAGCGGTGCCGGCAGCTACGCCTTCGGCAACGACAACACCATCGCCCAGGACAACACCTTCGTGCTGGGCAACAACGTCACCACCACCCAGGCCAACAGCGTCGTGCTGGGCAACAACAGCGCCGACAAGGCGGCCGTGCAGGTCAATGACGCCAGCATCCCCAGCGTGGTGGCCACGCTGAACCCGGACGGCAGCGTCACCTACACGCCCGGCCCGGCCATCACCTACGGCGGCTTCGCCGGCACCGCCACGGGCGTGGTCAGCGTGGGCGCAGCGGGCACCGAGCGCCAGATCGTCAACGTCGCCCCCGGCGCGATCACGGCCACCAGCACCGACGCCGTCAACGGCAGCCAGCTGTATTCGGTGGCCAGCCAGGTCAACGCCATCGGCGGGCAGATCGTGAACATCGTCAACAACGCCAGCTCGCACTACTACAGCACCAACGACGGCGGCACCCAGCAGGCCAACTACGACAACAGCGGCGCGGCCGGCGCCAACAGCATCGCCGCCGGCCCGGGCGCTTCCACGGCAGCGGGCGCCACCGGCTCGGTGGCGATGGGCGCCAACGCCAGCGCCAGCACCGCCAACAGCGTGGCCCTGGGCGCGGGCAGCACCACCACCGCGGCCACCCCCACCTCCGGCACCACCATCCGCGGGCAGGACTACACCTTCGCGGGCGCCAACCCCGCCGGCGTGGTCAGCGTGGGCTCGGCCGGCCAGGAGCGCCAGATCCAGAACGTGGCCGCCGGCCAACTGAGCAGCACCAGCACGGATGCGGTCAACGGCAGCCAGCTGTATGCCACCAACCAGGCGCTGGAGACGCTGAGCGTGACGGCCAACGCGGGCATCAACGTGACCACCGCGGCCACGGGCACGGGGGTGGCGGTGGGCACCAGCGTGGCCAACGTGGGCCCGGGAGGCGTGGCCACCTACACGGCGGGCAACAACATGGTGCTCACGCAAAGCGGGGCGAACGTGGCCTTCGCGGTGAGCGAGAACCCGAACTTCACCAGCGTGACGGTGGGCAACACCCACGTCACGAACAACGGGGTGAGCATCCAGGGCGGGCCGAGCATGACCACCGGCGGCATCAACGCGAACAACACCACGATCACCAACCTGGCGCCGGGCGTCAACGGCACCGATGCGGTCAACGTCAACCAGCTCAATGCCAACACCGCCGCCACCAGCCTGCGGCTGAACCAGTTGGGAGACCAGATCAACACCATCGGGCAGAAGGCCTATGCGGGCGTCGCCTCGGCGATGGCGGTGCAGGCGCCGGCGCTCTCGATTCCCGGCAAGACGACGATGCGCGTCGGCTACGGCTACTACCAGGGCCAGTCGGCCATGGGCGTGAGCTTCCGGCGCACCTCGGAGAACAACGCCTGGAGCCTGACGGGCGGCGCCTCGGCCAGCCGCGGCGGCGTGGCAGCCACGGTGGGCGCCGAGTGGGTGTTCGATTGAATGACTAGGAAAGAAGCAACATGAACAAGCTGCCCCTGAACGTGGCTCTCCCGGCGCTGGCCGCCGCCCTGCTGATGGCAGGATGCGGAACGCCCGGCCGCGCCATCGACCCCGAGGCCCAGGCGCGCGCGGTGGCCGCCAAACCGCCCGCGCCGACAGCGCAGGAATGGCCGGCGCCTGCTTCGGCCAAGTGGAAGGAAGGCGCCTTTCCGAACCTGGAAAACGTGCGCAAGATGGCGCCCGGCATGGGCAAGGACCAGGTGCGCGAGCTGCTGG
>NZ_JBIQNC010000136.1:0-14406 GCF_044462705.1 Xenophilus sp. | reverse complement strand
CCCTGGCGCGCCTGGCGGCCGACGCGGGCGACGATGCGCGGCTGGCGCGCGCGCTGCACCTGGCCGACCGCGCCGCGGCGCTTCGCCGGTCGCCGCACGAGGCGGCCTGCAATGCGCTGTGCCGTGCCCGGCTGGCCGTCGCGCGCGGCGACGGCGCCGAGGCGGCGCGACAGCTCGATGCGGCAGCGGAGGGTTTCCAGCGCCTGGGCATGGACTGGCACCTGGCGCAGGCCGAGGCGCTGCGCGCCGGCCTCTGACCCTGCCTCAGCCCAGGTGCAGCACCGTGGCCGCCAGCGTCGGCCGCAGCGGCGTGTCCAGCAGCGCGGCCAGCAGGCCCAGCATCACGCCCATCGCCATCTCCTGGCCGGGGCAGGCGTGGGTGGGATGCGGCGTGGCGCGGCGGTCGCCGCCGAAGACGGGCCCGATGCCGGGCTCGCCCTCCAGCCGGCTTTGCTGCATGGCCGAGACGATGCCCACCACGATGCGTTCGCCCGGCGCGATGTCCACGCCGCCCAGGCGGTGGGCGGTGGTGGCGGTGCGCCACACCAGCTCGGGCACCGGCCGCAGCTGCATCGTGCGGCGCAGCGCCGGCTCGATCGCCTCGGCGGCCGCCTCGAAGGGCGAGCGGCCGGCCTCCCGCGCCGCCCGCCAGGCCAGCTGCAGCTCCCACAGCGAGCGGTCGTCCACCCATTCGTACAGCGCGCTGCGCAGGCTGCCGTCCACCGTGGGCAGGAAGCCCATCATCACGCCGATCAGCGTGGCGGCGTACTGCGCGTCGTCCTCGATGCCGGCCAGCGCCTGCCCGACCGGGCTGCGGTTGGCGCTGCGCAGGCCCGCGCGCAGGCGCTGCAGCACGTGCTCGCGCAGCACGCGGCCGTGCGCCTCGCCGGTGCGCGCCGCCTCCGGGCCGGGGTTGGGCTGGAACATGTAGCGCGAGGGCGCGAGGAAGTGGCCCGGACAGGTGGGCCGGTCCGCGTCCAGCCCCACATCGCCGACGGCGACGCCGCCGCCCGGATCGGGAAAGCCGAAGAAGTGCGTCGCCAGGCGCGCGAGCACGCCGTTGACGATGTCCTTCACGTCGACGCCGGCCCGGCCACCCGCGCCGGCGCGCAGCGCGGCCAGCACCGCCTGCGCGTCGGCCAGCGCCTGCGCGAAGGCTGCCTCGCGGGTCACGGCCAGGATCGCCGCGTTGGCCGCCTGCGACGCCGCGCGGTAGTCGGGGCCGTCGTCCAGGCCGAGGTAGATCTCGCCGAAGGAGGCGCGCATGCGCGGGCAGTAGCCGCTCACGGTGTAGCGGCCCAGGCGGTTGTCGAACACCTCCATCACCTGCTCGCGCCGGCCCACCAGCACGCCGAAGGGGGTGCGCAGCACGCCGCCGTGCAGTTCGCGCACCGCCGTCCAGAGCCACTGGCTGGCGCCGGACTGGCGCGCGCTGAGGTCCTCCAGCGCGATCTTCCACTGCTCCGCGGCGGCGGCCACGCCCAGGGCCGCTTCGGCCGCCTGCAGCCGCGCGATGAGCACGGCGCCCTTCTTCGCCTCGGTGGCGCGCTGGCGCTCGGCCGCCTCGGCGTCGGCGCCGCGCGCCTCGCGCCGGGCCTGCTCGCGCGCCAGCCGCCGCAGCTCGCGCAGCGCCTCGATGGAGGGCGCGAAGAGGTACAGCCCCCACTGCAGCGTGACGGCCGGCTTCGGCCCGAGCGGCACCTCGACCGGGCCGTGCGCGCCCTGGTAGCGGAACACGGCGGGATCGCCCTCGCGCGGCACGCCGAAGAGCGGGTCGCGCTGGCCCGAGTAGGCCTGGACGCCGCCGCTGTTGCCGCCGGACAGCCAGGACTGGATCAGCTCGAACTGCTCGGCGATGGAGGCGTTGTAGGCCATGAACATCACGCCCCGGTCGGCCTGCGGCGCCTGCTGCGCCGGCGGCCCGTAGGCCATGCCGCGCCGCAGGATGCGCGGCAGCACGCGCTGGTCGGCGCGCTCGCCGGGCAGGTCGCGCGGGTTGGCGCGGCGGGCGTGCGCGGCGAAGGGGCAGCGGCCGCCGCCGGGGTCGGCGCGGTAGTCGAAGTCGTTGCCCAGGCGGCCGTCCGGGTCCATCAGGCTGCGGCCGTCCGGCCAGCGGCCGACCATGTGGGCCATCGCCTCCTCGCGCTGGCCGGGCGGCAGGGCGTCGAGCATCGCGTCGAGGGTCGCGATGTCCTGCCGCAGCTTGCGCACCACGAGGAAGCTGCTGTCGGTCCACAGCCAGCCGCCCGGCGTGTCCTCCTGCTGCGAGTTGGTGTAGCCCAGCAGGTAGTCGCCCAGCGCCCAGCGGTCCCAGGGCTGGGGGCGGGCGCCGCCCTGCGGCGGCGCCGGGTTGCTCAGGCCGTCGGCGAAGCCGAAGTGGTCGCGCTGGTGGCCCTGCGCGTCGAGGTGGCGTTGCATCGGCTCGACCGACAGGATGTGCACGCCGTGCGGGGCCAGCGCCGCGTCCAGCGCCTCGATGCGGCGGCGCAGCGGATGGCCGGGCTGCGCCTCCCACGGCCCCTCGACCGGGCCGCGCGCGACCAGCTGCAGCACCGCGTGCACGCTGCCCAGATCGATGCGCTGCGGCGCCTCGCCGGGCGCCGGCGCGGGCCAGTTGCGCTCGGGCAGCGTCCAGTGCAGCGGGTGGTTGCAGGCCATGTCGCCGAGCACCGCCGCGCGGCCCGCCATGCCTTCGAGGAATTCCGGCGGAAAGGCGGCCAGGAGCCCCTCCGGCAGGCCGGCGCGGCGCAGGCCCCGCGGCGTGAAGGCCAGGCTGGCGAAGGGCTCGTCCGGCGCCGGTGCGGCGTCGGCGCGCAGCCGCTCGGGGCCGAGCGCGTCGATCAGCGCCGCCGCCGCGCCGGCATCGCGCAGGCCGAGCAGCAGCACGGCGCCGTGCGTGGCGTCGGGGAAGGACTCGACGATGCCGCCCTGCGTGTTGGCCGGGTTCCAGGCGGCCGGCACGTCGCGCGCGGGGCGCGGCGCCGCCGGCAGGTCGAACCACGCCAGCGCCGCCTGCTCGGTGGGGGTGCGGCCCTGGCGGCGGGCGGGCGGCAGCCCGCGCAGCGGCTGCAGCAGGTGGTGCGCGGCGCGCAGCAGCACGTCGCCGTCGGGGCTGCCGGGCGGGTAGACGTCGGTGAGGCGGTACAGGGCGGCCAGGCCGGGCAGGGCCTGGCGCAGCAGCTCCTCGTCGGTGCCCGGCGGCGCGGCGCGGGTCGGGCGCTGCGTGGCGCGCAGCCAGTGCAGGTCGTTCACCGTGACCGGGCTGGCGGTGTAGAGGAACTCGGTGTTCACCTGCGCCGAGCGCACCCAGCCGGCGTAGGCCTCGAAGGGATGCTCGTGCGAGAGCAGGTAGCCCTCGCAGTTGCAGAAGATCACGTCCAGCAGCGGCCCGAGGTCGCGCCAGATGCGGCGCATGTAGGGCTCCCAGCCGCCGTCGAAGTCGACCGAGAGCAGGAGCTGGTTCACCGGCTGCGCCGGGACGATCGCCAGGCGGAAGGCGTGCAGGGCGCGGATGCTGTCCACCACGTCGGGGATCAGCGGCGTGGGCTCGGCTTCCAGCGACGAATAGCGCAGCGCGTTGACGGTGCGCAGCAGCAGGCGCAGCCGGCTCTCGTAGCTGCGCGCGTCGGGCGCGGGGACCAGGCCGCGCCGGATCGGCGCGAGCAGCGTCAGGTCGCTGATGCCGCGCAGGGTGCGCGACTTGGAGGTGGGATCGGCGGGCATGGGGGCGTCCTCGTGTGGGGGCTACAGCGGCGGCCGCAGGCGCAGCATCGGCTGCGGGCGCGGCTGGTAGGGCGGGGCGGCCTGCGGCGCGCCCAGCGCCGCCTCGGCGGCGCGCAGCGCGGCCAGCGTGCCTTCGAGCGCGGCGGCCTGGGCGGCCAGCAGGCGCTGGGCGTCGTCGCCGCGCAGGGGCGTGCGGGCCTGCGCATCCCGCACCTGCTGCGCCAGCGACGGGCCGTAGGCGCCCGGCGCGGCGGCGGCCGAGGCGCCGGCCAGCAGCTCGGCCAGGCCCTCGCGCAGCAGGTGCAGGCGCACCCAGCGGTGCTCGGCCCAGCCGGCGGCGGTGCCGTCGGGCAGGGCCGGGCGGGCGAAGCGTTCCAGCAGCCGCCGGCCGGCCTCGCGGCCAAGGTCCGACAGGCTCTGGATCTGGTCCGGCGTCATGCAGATGTTCAGGCCGCCGATGCCGGGCGGCAGCGCCACGCGCACGATGCGGTCGCGCACGCCGGGCATGCGGGCGAGCAGGGCGTCGTTCCAGTCCTTGGCGGTCCACAGCAGCGCCGCCAGGAAGCCGAAGGCGCGCTGCCAGGGCGAGGGCTCGTCGCCGAAGCGCTGCCACGGCTGGCGCGGCATGGCGTCGGGGTGCCCGGGCAGGTCCACCGCGGCGCGGATGTCCTCGGGCGTCATGCGCTGCGGCGCCACCACGGGCGCGCCGGGCACGCGCGGCGCGTCGTGCAGCGACACGCCGAAGGTCGGCCAGGCCGGGACGGCGCAGTCGAACAGGTGGATGGGGAAGTTCGAGCACAGCCCGCCGTCGGACAGCAGGCAGCGGCGCGGCACCGGCGGGCCGCTGCCGGCGTCGTCCATCCACACCGGCACGGGTGAGAAGAGCAGCGGCGCGCTCACGCTCATGCGCGCGGCCACGACGATCGGCAGTTCCTTGTCGGGCAGGCGCCAGAGCGCGTCCTCGTCGTCCGGCTGGCCGGGCGGCGCGCCGTCGCGGCGCTGCCGCATCATGGCCCGCACCACCGAGGCCGGGAAGAGGCGGTGCATCTCGCGCGGGCGGAAGAAGAGCGGCTCGTCCGACGCGCGCAGCGGCAGCACCAGCGGGCGGCCGAGGGTGACGTTGGCGGCGTACACCTGCAGGCGGATCGAGACGCCGTCCATCTCCTGCCCGCCCTGGCCCATGGCGCGCGGCGAGGCGGGTGCGTCGCGCAGATCGGCGAAGGTGAGCGGCGGGCCGTCCGCCGTGCGCCCGGCGATCTCCTGGATCAGGCCGTGCAGCCACTCGGTGAGCGGCGCAGGGCTGTCGGGCGCGAGCCGCTGCGAGCCGCTGCACAGGCCGAAGTCGTCGTCGATCAGCCGGCGCAGGTCGCGCGCCAGCGCGAGGCCCGCCACGCAGGCGCCGGCCACGCCCAGCGCGGCGCCGGCGATCAGCGCCAGCGGCGCCATCCGGGGCCAGCCGGCGGGCGCGGCCAGGGTCAGCACCAGGCCCGCCGCGGCCAGCAGCGCCCCCGCACCCAGGCAGGCGGCGGCCAGGCGCTGGCCCAGGAGATAGGCGCGCGCCAGCGCCGCCGCCAGGCTCTTCACGCTGAGTTCCGGCTGCGTCAGCACCGGCACCAGCGCCTCGAACAGCCGCCGCGAATGCGCCCAGGGCTGGAACAGCGTGCGCAGCCGGGTGGTGCGGCCGTCCACCGTCCGGCGCACCTCGGCCGTGCGCTCCAGCAGGATGCGGAAGCCCTCGGACGAGCCGTGCCGCCGGCGGTACTCGGCGGCGGCGGCCAGCGCCGCCGCGCCCGCGCCGGAGGACGACCCGCCGATGCTGTGGAAGCGGAAGCTGCTCGCCAGCGTCAGCAGCAGCGCCGGGTAGGCGATGGAACTGGTCACGCCGCCGGTGAGGACGAGGTCGCAGAAGCGGTCGGGCGGCGCGCGGTCCTCGAAGGCGGGCAGGGGCGCGTCATCGTCCGGCGCGGCGGCCGGGGCGTGGGGCGGGACGGAACCGTCGGGAAGCGTGCTCATCGGAAGCGGCATCGTGCGGGGCTGCGCTGGCCCCGGTCATCCCTTGATCGGTGGAGGGCGGCGCACGGCGCCGCGGCGGTGCGCTCAGCGCGCCGCCTCGAACGCGGCCAGCGTCTGGCCGGCCGCGTCCAGCAGCACCATGCGGCCCGGGGCGGGCAGCCGGTAGCTGGCGGCGGCCTGCAGCACCTGCAGGAAGCGGCTCTCGAGCTGGTTGCGCCCGCCGTCCATGCAGGCCATCTTGGTCGAGCCCATCTGCGAGAGGCGCAACTGGCTGCCGGTGCGCGTGTAGGTGCCGAACACGCGGTTGCAGCCGCCGCTGCCGCTCACGCGGCCGGTGCTGCGGTCGAACTGCAGCTGCGGGTTGCGCGCCGGATCGCTGCCGGGCGCCACCGGCTGCCCGTCCATCTGCACCAGCCGCCAGGCCGGGCCCTCGATCGGCTCGTCCAGCGCGATCCCGCTGCCGCAGGCGCCGAGGCTGACGGCCAGGGGCAGGGCGGCGGCGGCTTTCAGGGCACGGCGGCGGACGGCGGCTGGGTGCATGGGATTCCTCTTCCGGTGCAGCAGGTTGTATGGAAACGAAACGGCGCGATCGTACCGCCGGGCATGCGCGACGGGACCGAAGGCCGCGGAGCAGGCCATGCGGGAACACCCACGGAACGGGCTCGGCCCGGCCGTCGGGTGTGCCCCCTTGCAGGGGGTTGGCGGAGCGGAACGAAGTCCGCGGAGACTGGGGGTGGTTCTAGCTCAGGATGACGCTGGACAGGCGCCGGCGGTAGCTGGCCACCGTCGGGTCGTCGGGCGGGATCTGGCCTTCGGCCACCTTGGGCTTGGGCGGCTCGATGATGTCGAGCACGGCGATGTAGGTCTTGCGCGCCAGGTCCTCGTTCCACGCCTTGTCGCGCATGAGGATCTCCAGCAGCTCGTCCATCGCCTCGGTCCACTGCTGCCGGGCCATCAGCGCCTGGGCGCGGCCGAAGCGGGCCTCGAAGTCGCGCTTGTTGGCGGCGATCTTCGCGTCGAAGGCGGCCGTGTCGGGCGCGTCGCCCGCGGCGTCGATCGCGTCCATCCAGCGCTGCAGGGCGTCGAAGCGCTGCACCAGCGCGCGGCGGTCGATCACGGGCGCGAAGGCGACCTTGGCGTCGTCGGTGCGGCCCAGTTGCAGCAGCAGCTTGACGTAGTCGAAGCGCGCGTCGTCGTTGGCCGGGTCGGTGGCCACGGCGTGCTGCAGGCGCTCCAGCGCGCCGTCGGTGTCGCCCTCGGCCAGGGTCTCCTGGGCGGCTTCTTCCTCCTGCTGGGCCTCCAGTTCGTCGGCGCCGGGCACGTGCTTGTCGAGGAACTCGCGCACCTGCGCGGCCGGCAGCGCGCCGACGAAGCCGTCCACCGGCTGGCCGCCGGAGAACAGCACGCAGAACGGAATGCTGCGCACGCCGAACATCTGCGACAGCTGCGAGGAGATCTGCGGCACCTTGTCGGCGTCGAGCTTGGCCAGGATGAAGCGGCCGCCGTACTCGACCTCCAGCTTCTCCAGCACCGGGCCGAGCTGCTTGCACGGGCCGCACCATTCGGCCCAGATGTCCAGCAGCACGGGCGTGGTCATCGAGGCTTCGACCAGTTCGGTCTGGAAGTTGTCGAGGGTGATGTCGATCATGGGCTATGAAGTGGGGGCGGTCCGTAGAATTCCAGCCCATGAGTGAACGCATCCAGGTCGGCGTCGTCATGGGCTCGGACTCCGATTGGGAGACGATGCGCAATGCGGTCGAGATTCTGACCCAATTCAACATCGCCCACGAAGCGAAGGTGGTGTCCGCCCACCGCATGCCCGACGCGCTGTTCGCCTACGCCGGGAGCGCGGCGCAGCGGGGGCTGGCGGCCATC
Source organism: Xenophilus sp. (assembly GCF_044462705.1). Lineage (NCBI taxonomy): Bacteria > Pseudomonadati > Pseudomonadota > Betaproteobacteria > Burkholderiales > Comamonadaceae > Xenophilus > Xenophilus sp. The sequence goes on along the minus strand of NZ_JBIQNC010000136.1, from coordinate 6,795 downwards.
ATCGCCGGCGCCGGCGGCGCCGCCCACCTGCCCGGCATGCTGGCCGCCAAGACCACGGTGCCGGTGCTGGGCGTGCCGGTCGCCAGCCGCCACCTGCAGGGCGTCGATTCGCTCTACAGCATCGTGCAGATGCCCAAGGGCGTGCCGGTCGCCACCTTCGCCATCGGCAACGCCGGCGCGGCCAACGCGGCGCTGTTCGCGGTGGCGATGCTGGCGGTGAACGACCCGGCGCTGCGCGCGCAGCTCGATGCCTTCCGCGCCCGCCAGACGGCCGCGGCCGAGGCGATGACGCTGCCGCCGGGGGAGAAACCGGCCGACGTGTCGCCCTTTTCCCCGCAGGGCGGAGGAGCCCTGTGAGCCCTGCTACCGTGCCGCCCGTCCTGCTGCCCGGCAGCACCCTGGGCGTGATGGGCGGCGGCCAGCTCGGCCGCATGTTCGTGCACGCCGCGCAGGCGATGGGCTATTTCACGGCGGTGCTCGACCCGGACCCGGACAGCCCCGCCGGCCGCGTCAGCCACCACCACGTGCATGCCGACTACCTCGACGGCGACGGCCTGGCCCGCCTGTCGCGCCTGGCCGATGCGGTGACCACCGAGTTCGAGAACGTGCCGGCCGAGGCGCTGGCCTCGCTGGCCGGCGACGTGCCCGTGGCGCCCGGCGCCGAGGCGGTGGCCATCGCGCAGGACCGCATCCGCGAGAAGGCGCACTTCAGCCGCTGCGCCGAGGCCAGCGGGGTGCCCTGCGCGCCCTACGCCGTGATCGAGCGCGAGGACCACCTGGCGCCCGTGCCGGCGGCGCTGCTGCCCGGCATCCTCAAGACGGCGCGCCTGGGCTACGACGGCAAGGGGCAGCGCACCGTCACCACCCGCGCCGAGCTGGCCGAGGCGTGGGCCGACTTCGGCCGCGTGCCCTGCGTGCTGGAGCAGCGCCTGCCGCTGGCCGGCGAGTGCTCGGTCATCGTCGCGCGCGGGCACGACGGGCGCAGCGTGCACTTCCCGCCGCAGCGCAACCTGCACCGGGACGGCATCCTCGCCGTGACCGAGGTGCACGAGGGCAGCCTGCCCGCCGCGCAGGCGCAGCAGGCGGTGGCCGCCGCGCGCGCCATCGCCGACGGCATCGGCTACGTCGGCGTGCTGTGCGTCGAGTTCTTCGTGCTGGAGGACGGCCGCCTGATCGTCAACGAGATGGCGCCGCGCCCGCACAACAGCGGCCACTACACGATCGACGCCTGCGAGTGCTCGCAGTTCGAACTGCAGGTGCGCGCCATGACCGGCCTGCCGCTGGTGGTGCCGCGCCAGCACAGCCCGGCCATCATGCTCAACCTGCTGGGCGACCTGTGGTTCGCGCCCGTCAGCGGCCGGCCGGTGGAGCCCGCCTGGGCCCGCGTGCTGGCCCTGTCCGGCACCCACCTGCACCTGTACGGCAAGACCGAGGCGCGGCGCGGCCGCAAGATGGGGCACCTGAACATCACCGGCCCGAGTGCCGAGGCGGTGCGCGCCGTCGCCGCGCAGGCGGCCTCGCTGCTCGGCCTGCCCGATTCGACTGCCTGCTGACCACGCCATGATCCTCGACGGCCAGGACCCCTCCGCCATCGCCCGCGCCGCGACGGCGCTGCGCGCGGGCGAGCTGGTGGCTTTCCCGACCGAGACCGTCTACGGCCTGGGCGCCGACGCCGCCAACGACGACGCGGTGCGCGGCATCTTCAAGGCCAAGGGGCGGCCGGCGGACCACCCGCTGATCGTGCACGTGGCCGCCGGCGCGCGCGGCACCGAGTCGCTGTCGCGCTTCGCGCAGCCGCTGCCGCCCTTCGCCCAGGCGCTGGCGCTGGCCTTCTGGCCGGGCCCGCTGACGCTGATCGTCACCCGCCAGCCCGGCATCGGCACGGCCGCCGCGGGCGGGCAGGACACCATCGGCATCCGCTGCCCCGCGCATCCGGTGGCGCAGGCGCTGCTCGCGGCCTGCGCCGAGCAGGGCGTGCCCGGCCTGGCCGGGCCCAGCGCCAACCGCTTCGGCCGCGTGAGCCCGACCACCGCCGCCCACGTCGCGGCCGAGTTCGGCGACGAACTGCTGGTGCTGGATGGCGGGGCCTGCCCGGTGGGCATCGAATCCACCATCGTCGACTGCAGCCGCGGCGCGCCGGTGCTGCTGCGGCCCGGCATCGTCACCCGCACCGAGATCGAGCGCGTGGCGCGCGAGCGCCTGCGCACGCGCGAGGAGCTCGGCCTGCCCGACCCCAAGGCCTCGGGCACGCTGGAGGCGCACTACGCGCCCACCGCCAAGGTGCGCCTGATGGACGCCAAGGCGCTGCAGACCGGGCTGGACGTGCTGGGCGCCCAGGCGGCGCACATCGCCGTGTGGGCGCGCGCGCCGCTGCGCAGCCGCTCCTCGCGCGTGCTGCTGCGGCGCATGCCGGACGACGCGGCCGCCGCCGCGCAGCAGCTCTTCGCCGAGCTGCGCCGGCTGGACGACGAGGGCGTCAAGCTGATCTGGGTGGAGGCGCCGCCCGACACGGCCGAGTGGGAAGGCGTGCGCGACCGCCTGCAGCGCGCCGCTGCCGCCTGACGGCTTTTGGCGACAAAATAATACTTTTGTTTCCTATTTGGGCAATAATGCATGGGTGCCGGGCCGGGGCGCTGGCACCATGCCGGGTTTCGCCGACCCGCAAGCCCCCAGGAGATCTCACCGCATGCCCGCCGCGCCGGACGACGTGGAACTCATCGACCAAGCCCTGCAGACCGTGGAGCAGGCGATGGCGCACTGCGTGCTCCATTTCGAACCCGCACCCTCGCCGACCACGCTGGCCCATCTGCCGGAGGCGGAGCGCGAGGCCCTGATCAGCCAGGAGCGCGACGCCGCGCTCCAGCGCCCCGAGGACACCGCCGTCCACTTCTGCCTGCACGCGGCCGGCGCGCTGCTGGACGTGGCGCGTACGCTGCGCGTGCGCCCGCCCGACCACGCGCCCACCCCGGCGCAGCGCCAGCAGGAATGGGACGCGCTGGTGGGACACACCAAGCTGGCCGGGCGCGGCGCCTACCGCGCGGCCCTGGTGCTGGCCGACACCGCCTCGGCCCGCGCGCCCAGCCCGCTCACCGGCAGCGCCCCGCCGGCCGGCCGCGACGACGCTCAGCCGTCCGCCGCCAGCAGCGCCTGGAAGTAGCCGCGCGCCGAGGCGAGGCAGAACGGCGGCACCAGCGCGCCGTGGTAGGCCAGCGTCACGGCCAGCGCCTTGTCGGCGTCGCTGCCCTCGGCCGCGTCGTAGGTCTGCTGCTTGGCCTGCGCGAAGCCGGCACGGGCGGCGGCATAGGGGTCGCCCGCGCCGCCGGGCTGCTCCAGGTCCACCACCGTCAACTGCGCCGGCGCCATCCCGCGCGCGCGGAAGTGGCCGGCGGTGGCCTGCGTGCTCAGGAAGTTGACCGTCGGGTCCTGCGCGCCGCCGCAGAAGAACACCGGCCGCTGGGGCAGCCAGTTGCGCAGGTCGTTGGCGACCGCGGCGCGCCGCAGCCCGGTGGAGGGGTGGCAGTCGAGCGGGCTGGCGCTTTCCAGCGAGGCGGCGCTGGCCGGCAGGCTGTTGCCGGGACAGGGCGAGGCCGCGATGTCGTTGGCGACCTGCGTCAGGAAGCTCTGGCGCACCAGGTTGTCCGGGCCGTAGAAGGAGGCCAGCGCCGGGTTCACCGGCCCGGGCGTGCCGTTGGCGGGGAACAGCGCCGCCTGCGGCAGCCGGCCCTGGGCGAACAGGTCGGCCAGCGGCGTGGTGCTGGGCAGCAGGGTCTCGATGCCGCCGGCGTAGCGGCTCTCGTAGATCTCGGTGGGCGCGTTGTAGACGTTGCCGAACTGCTTCTGCCAGCTGGTGGTGATGAGCGGCACGAACACTGTGCTGCCCAGCGCCGGCCAGCCGCTGAAGGCGTAGTCGATCAGCAGGCTGATGGCCGAGGGCGCCGACAGCGGCGCCGAGGCGGTGGGCGACTGCCCGGCGGCCTGCAGCTCGCGGTGCGCGGCCAGCGCCACGTAGCCGCCCTGCGAGTAGCCCGTCACCAGCAGCGAGCCGGCATCGCTCACGCCTTCCAGCGGCAGCGCCTTGCGCGCCGCCTTCAGGGCGTCGGCCATGTCCTTGCCCTGCTGGTCGCCGTTGAGGTAGGGGTGGTAGGACAGGGGCGAGGCGGCGTAGCCGGCGTAGTTGGGCGCGATCACGGCCAGCCCCTGGGCGGCGAAGGTGGCGGCCACCAGGAGGCCCTCGCCGGCGGCGGGCTGGGCGGCGTCGGTCCAGCGGGCGATGTCGTAGCCGCGGGCGGCGGTGGTGCCGTGGGCGTAGAGCACCAGCGGCCGGCTGCCGGCGCAGGGCGTGGCCGAGCCCGCGGGCAGCATCAGCGCGGCCGTGGCGGTGGTTTCCTCGCCGGCCGCGCCCACGGTGCGGTAGGTCATGCTGCGCAGTTCGACGCCGCAGGCCGGCGTGCCGGCCACCTGCAGCAGCGCCTGGCCCTGCGGGCTCGACTGCAGCACCGCCTTGAACTGGTCGGCCGTCAGGCGCGTCACCCGCTCGGTGGCGCCGACCAGCGCGCCGCGGCCGGTGTCGCCGCCGCCGCCTCCGCCCCCGGGTGGCGGGAAGAGGCCGATGCCGCCGCCTCCACCGCCGCCGCCCCCGCAGCCGGCCACGGCCAGCGTCAGCAGCGCGAGGGGGAGCAGGACGGCGCGTCGGGCGCGGCGCGGCAGGGGCATGGGTGTCTCCGGTGAGGCGCCGCCGTGATGGCGGCGCGCCCATTCTGGTGCGCAGCCTGCCCGCCGCGCAACCGGCCGGCGCCTACAACCCCTGGTCGTTCACCGCCCAGTCGACCAGCGCGTCGAAGGCCGGCCGCGCGGCGGCGGCGTTGGCGTCGTTGGCGATGGCCACCAGCACCCAGCGCCGGCCGCTGGCGCCATCCACGTAGCCGGCGATGCCCGAGGCGTCGCGCAGGGTGCCGGTCTTCAGGTGCGCCGAGCCGCCGGAGCGGATCTGCCGCCGGCGCAGCGTGCCGTCCACGCCGATGGAGGGCAGCGAGGCCAGCAGCTCGGGCATGGCGGGCGACTTCCACGCCACCTGCAGCATCCGGCCCAGTTCGGCGGCGCTGATGCGCTCTTCGCGCGAGAGGCCGGCGCCGTTGTCCAGCGTGGGCACGCCCTCGCCGGTGCCGATGCGCTCCTTCCACCATTGCCGCACGGCCGCGCGCGCCGCCTCGAAGCTGCCGCGCCGGCGCTGGGTGAGGCCCAGCGTCAGGAAGACCTGCTGCGCCATCACGTTGTTGCTGAACTTGTTGATGTCGCGCACCACCTCGGCCAGCGGCGGCGACTCGAACTCGAAGGCCGGCTGCAGCCCCGGCGGCACGCTGCCGTCGCGCACCTGGCCGCGCAGCGTGCCGCCCGCCTGCGCCCACAGCCCGGCCACGGCGCGCAGCGCATGGCTGCGCGGGTCGGCGTAGGCGACGGCCCAGGTCTTCTCGCCGCAGGCGGCCGGCAGGCTGCCGGCGAAGCCGATGCGCAAGGGGTCGGCCAGCTCGGGGCGCAGCGCGGCGCGCCAGTCGCCGCAGGCGCCGGGCGCCAGGGGCACGGCGGGCTGCATCGTCACGCCGGCCAGCGGCGGGTCGTAGCTCACCTGCGCGGCCTGGCCGTTCGGCTGCGGCGAGAAGGTCATCACCACCGAGCGGAAGTTCACCAGCAGCGCGTCGGGCGAGGCGTTGTAGGGCCGCAGCGGCTCGCCGTCGAAGGCGGCGGGGTCGGACTCCACCGTGGTCTCGAAGGCGCTGCGGTCCAGCACGATGTCGCCCGCGATCTCGCGGATGCCCAGGCCCTGCACCCGGCGCAGCAGCAGCCACATGCGCTCGATCACCAGCTTCGGGTCGCCCTGGCCGCGGATGTAGAGGTTGCCGTGCAGCGTGCCGTCGATCAGGCGGCCGTCGGTGTAGACCGGCGTGCGCCAGGTGTAGGCGGGGCCGAGCAGGTCCAGCGCCGCGTAGGTGGTCACCAGCTTCATGATCGAGGCCGGGTTGACCGGCACCTGCGAGCGCCACGCCAGCCGGGGCGGGCGCTGGCCCTCGGCGTCGGCCACCAGCAGCGTCACCGCCTCGCGCGGCACCTTGGCGCGGGCCAGCGCGGCGTCGACCTCGCGCGGCAGCGCCTGCTGGGCCAGGGCCGGCACGGCGGCGGCGAGGAGGAGGGCGGCGATCGGGGCGGGAAGGAGGGAGCGCATGGGCGCAGGATTATCCGAAGCGCCCGGCGCGGCCCCGACGCCGGCCCTCGATAATCCCGCGATGCCTGTTGCCGACCGCCTGCTTCCGCGCCCTTCGCCCCGGGCCGTGGGCATCGGCGCGGCCGCAGTCACGGTGGCGGTGTGGACGGGCTTCATCCTCGTCGCCCGCGCCTCGGCCGCCCGCTCGCTCGGGCCCCTCGACCTCGCGCTGCTGCGCATCGTGGGCGCGGGCCTGGTGCTCGTGCCCTGGGGCGCCTGGCTGGTGGCGCGCGCCCGGCGCGGCGGCGCCCGTCCCGGCAGCGCGGCGTGGGGCTCCTTCCTCGGCCTGTCGCCGCTGCCCTGGCGCGTGAGCGCGCTGGCGGGCGTGTTCGGCGCCGTGGCCTATGCCACCTTCGCCTACACGGCCTTCTTCTACGCGCCGGCGGCGCACGCCTCGGTGCTGATGCCGGGCAGCCTGCCGCTGTGGACGGCGCTGCTGGCGGCGCTGGTGCTGGGAGACCGCATCACGCCGCTGCGGGCCGCCGGCCTGCTGCTGATCGTCGCCGGCGACCTGCTGGTGGGCGGGCGCAGCCTGCTGC
>NZ_JBIQNC010000135.1:2170-14423 GCF_044462705.1 Xenophilus sp. | reverse complement strand
GCACGTGCAGTACGCGGTGGAGGACGTCAACGCCAAGGGCGGCGCGCTCAAGGGCACCAAGCTGCAACTGCTGCAGTTCGACAGCAAGCTCTCGGCGCAGGAGAGCCAGAGCGCGCTGCAGGCCGCCATCGACCAGGGGGCCCGTGCCATCGTCACCGGCGGCTCGGGCTCGTCGGTGGTGACGGCGCTGGTGCAGGCCGTCAACCGCTGGAACCAGCGCAACCCGGGCAAGGAAATCCTGGTGATGAACCACTCCTCCATCGACCCGGAACTGACCGGCAAGGCCTGCAGCTTCTGGCACTTCCAGACCGAGGCCAACACGGCGATGAAGATGAAGGCCATCGCCAACTACGTCAAGAAGACGCCGCAGGTGAAGAAGGTCTACCTGCTCAACCAGGACTACGCGCACGGCCGCCAGTGGGCCGCCTACGGCAAGCAGATGGTGGGGCTGGCGCGGCCGGACGTGCAGTTTGTCGGCGAGACCTTCCACCCCATCGGCCGGGTGAAGGACTTCGCGCCCTACGTCGCCAGCATCAAGGCGGCCGGCGCGGACTCGGTGATCTCCGGCAACTGGGGGCAGGACATGACGCTGCTGCTCAAGGCGGCCGGCGACGCGGGCTACAACCTGCACTACTTCAACCACAGCGCCGGCTCGGTGCCGGGCACGGTGACGGCGGTGTCGCAGGCGAAGCTGGGCGAGCTGACCTGGGTGGCCGAGTGGCACCCGGGCCAGGCCGACACGCCGAAGGTCGATGCGCTCGCCAAGGCCTACAAGGCCAGGACGGGCAAGGACTTCCTCGCGCCGCGCATCGACATGGTGCCGCGCCTGCTGGTGGCGGCCATCGACAAGGCGGGCAGCACCGACGCGGCGAAGGTGGCCCGCGCGCTGGAGGACCTGACCTACGACTCCGTCGTCGGCCCGGTACGCATGCGCGCCGAGGACCACCAGTTGCTGCTGCCGCAGGTGGTCAACACCATCGCGCCGGTGGACGGCAAGGCGGTGAAGGCCGGCTACGAGGGGACGAACTACGGCTTCCGCACCGATGCGGTCTACACAGGCAACGAGATCGCGCAGGGGACGGAGTGCAAGATGCAGCGGCCGTGACGGCACAAAAGAAAGGGCGCCCGAGGCGCCCTTTTCGTTCTGCGTTCCGTCGTCAGGCCCGCGTCGGGTCCGGGTACACCAGCGGGCCCAGCAGCTTGCTGTCGAAGGGCGCCCATCCGCCCTCGGGCTGGGCCAGGCGGTCGGCCAGGGCATAGAGCACGGCGGGGTGCGCGCCCAGGCCGATGTGGCTGGCCAGCACCTCGATGTTCTCGGCTTGCGGGCCGGGGTCGTTCAGGCTGCACTGCCAGGCCACCACGCCGTCGCTGCGGCTGAAGATGGAGGTGGTGGGCATCCCGGGCAGCGGGGTCACCATGCGCATGCGATCGGGGTCGCGCGAGCTGCGGCCGCTGACGAGTTCGTAGACGCGCCACGCGTTGGTGGACTGCGCATGCCCGCGCAGCGGGCTGCCCAGGGTGACGACGTTGCGAACGCGGTCGGGGTACCTGTTGGCCAGCATCCGGGCGTAGATGCCGCCCAGGCTCCAGCCGACCAGGCTGACCTTGCGGCCGTGGCGCTCGTTCAGCTCGTGCAGCAGGCGCTCCATGCCGGCCTCCACGCCTTCGCGCGGGCCGAAGTTGCGGCCCAGGCCCCAGCCGTGCGCGTCGTAGCCGCGGCCCTTGAGGTAGCGCCGCAGCAGGCGCGTGGAGGCGTCGCTGGCCACCAGGCCGGGCAGCACCAGCACCGGGTGGCCGTCACCGCGCGGCGCCAGCTGCAGCCAGGGCCACATGGCGATGGTGGCGCCCGCTTCCCAGAACACGCGGCCCTCGGCCAGCATGAGCAGGTGCGACGGGGGCGGCACCACCGGATCGTGGTGGTCGGCGGCGGTGGACGAGGGATTCGACATGCTTCTTTCCTCCGGGTTGGTGCGGTCAGCCGAGGTACTTGGCTCGCAGGTAGTCAAGGTAAGCCCTGGATTCGCGGGAAACATAGGGAGAAACCAGCGTCAGCGTGTAGTACGCCGCCAATCCGGTGTCGCCTTGGGGACGCTGGGCGGGGCCGGGCACCATCTGCTCGAAGCCGAGCCAGCAGGTGGTGGTGAAGACGATCTGCAGCGCCAGCGTCTGCGCCTGCTCGGGCGTGGCGTCGATCACGCTCGCGTCCGCCAGCGACTCGCACAGCGCCTGCATGGCCATCAGGCTGCGGCCGTTGAGGTCGCGGATGCGCTGGCCCAGCGGCGGGTATTCCAGCGCCAGGTGCCCCATGTCGCGGTAGACGAAGCGCCAGGCCTGAATGGCTTCGAAGCGCAGGTGCAGCGCCAGCCACAGGTCGTCGATGGCGCCGATGCCGCCGGCCGAGGCGTCGAGCGTGTCGATGCGTTCCTCGAAGCGGCGCAGCAGCCACTCGACGATCTTCTGCTTGGTGCTGAAGTGGTAGTGCAGGTTGCCGGCGCTGATGCCGGTCTCGGCGGCGATGCGGTGCGTCGAGACCGCGGCCAGCCCGTGTTCGTTGAACAACTGCAGGCTGGCCTGCAGGATGCGCTCGCGGGTGGGGTGTCCGGCCACGCGATGATGCCCGTGCGTCAGCGGCCTGTGGTGCGGGGCGCGCGGCGGGCGGCGGGCGGCTCCTTCGCGGGCTTGCCCGCTGCCGTCGCGGCGGGCGGGCCGGCGGGAGGCGCCGCGCCCAGGCGTTCCAGTTGCGCCAGCACCGCGTCGAGCTGGGCGCGCAGCGCCTGCAGCTCGTCGCGCGTGGGCATGCCCAGGCGTTCGAGGGCGGCGGCCACGCGCTGGTCGAACACGTCCTCGAACTTGCGCAGGCCGAAAGGATCGAGGCCGGGAAAGACGCCGTGCGGCGCCGCGGCCTCCTCGACCACGCGCCGCACCGGGGCGATGCCCAGCAGCGATTCGATGACGCTGGCATGGCGGCGCGCGGCGTCCTGCCGCACCGTGTCCAGCGCCTTCAGGCCGGCCTGCCACAGGCTGGCGCCCTGCTGCGCTTCTCCTTCGCCGCGCTCGGCCGGTGCCTGCGGGGCCGGTGCCGGCCCCTTGCGGGCCGCGCCCCGGCGGGGCCGCGGCGGCGGCTGGCCGTCGGCGGGAGCGTTGGAGCGTCGGGTGGCCATGGCAGTCTCCAGTCGTCGTCAAGGGGCGCGGCGGCCCCGGGATGCAGCGCCGGGCCGGCGGGAGAAGGCTCAGGCCTTCTCGGCGGCGGCGCGGGCGCGCTGCGACTTCACGCGCACGGTGGTCGCGCCGTCGGCCGATTCTGCCGTGGCGGCCACGCGGGCTGCCAGCTGCTCGGCGCCGGTGGCGATGCTGTCGGCCACCTTCAGCGAGATCTGGGCCAGCGGCAGGTGCAGCGCGCGCAGCGTGTTCAGCAGCGACACGCCGGGCTCGACCGTCACGCGCTGGGCGGCGTCGGCCACGGCCTGGATGCCGCCGGTCGTGCGGTCGGCCACGATGTCCATGACCTGCGCGGCCAGGGCGGTGTCCTTGTCGAGACGGTCGGCCAGGAAGCCGTTGAACTTCGCCTGCGCCTCGGCCACTTGCTGGCCGATCTTCTCGCCGACGAAGGCGGGGGTGGCCGGCGTGCGGGCGGCGGCGCCGTCCAGCAGGCGGCGGGCGCCGGCGCGGTACGCGCCCAGCAGGTGCTTGCCGGCGGCGTTGTACTGGCCCACCACGTCGATGGCGATGGCGTGCAGGGAGGTGTCGGTGGTGGTGGTCATGTTCGTGTTCCTCTGAAGGGTGATCTGGATGGGATGGATCATCCGGCCAAAGCCCTGGGGCGGTGAAGCCAGAAAGTGCAGGAACTTAGGGCGGTTGCCCTATCCGAGGCGCATGCTCCGTACACTGCCCGCGATGAACACCGTGCGACTCATCGGCGCGCCCACCGACGTGGGCGCCAGCGTGCGCGGCGCCGGCATGGGCCCCGACGCGCTGCGCGTGGCCGGCCTGCCCGAGGTGCTGGCGCGGCAGGGCCTGAAGGTGGTCGATGCCGGCAACCTGGCCGGTCCCGCCACGCCGTGGCGGGCGCCCGAGGGCGGCCTGCGCCACCTGCCCGAGGTGGTGGCCTGGAACCGTGCCGTCTACGAGGCGGTGGACGCCGCGCTGGGCGCCGGCGAGGTGCCGCTGCTGATGGGGGGCGACCACTGCCTGGCCATCGGCTCCATCAGCGCCGTGGCCTGGCACGCGCGCCGCCGCGGGCAGCAGTTGCGCGTGCTGTGGCTGGACGCGCATGCCGACGTCAACACCGAGGCCACCAGCCCCAGCGGCAACATCCACGGCATGCCGGTGGCCTGCCTGCTGGGCCACGGCCCGGCCGCGCTCACCGGCTGGAGCGGCGCGCCCGGCGCGCTGGACGCCGACGCCGTCCGCTTCCTCGGCATCCGCAGCGTCGACGCCGCGGAGCGCGAGGCCATCCGCGACCTGGGCCTCGCGGTCTTCGACATGCGCCACATCGACGAGCACGGCATGCGCACCACGATGCTGGAGGCGCTGCAGGACGTGGACGAGGCCACCCACTTGCACGTGAGCTTCGACCTCGACTGCCTGGACCCGGGCGACGCCCCCGGCGTGGGCACCGGCGTGCGCGGCGGCCCGACCTACCGCGAGATGCAGCTGTGCATGGAGATGATCGCGGACACCGGCCGGCTGGCCTCGCTCGACGTAGTCGAGATCAACCCGGCGCTGGACGTGCGCAACCGCACCGCCGAGGTGGCGGTGGAGCTGATCGAGAGCCTGTTCGGCAAGTCGACGCTGGCACGCTGACGGCCCGGCGTTTTCTCCTACACGCGTCGGCGCCACGGCTGTCGCCGCGGCGGCGGTGCGGCGCCGTAGAGTGGCTGCCTCATGCCAGACGTCCCTGCTGCTCCCGTGCTCTTCCGCTCCCTGCGCGTGCTGGTGGTCGACAACGACCGGCGGCAGCTGCGCGCCACGCTCGACATGCTGGCGGCGCTGGGGCACTGGGCCACCGGCGTCGACAGCGCGGAGCAGGCCTGCACGCGCTGGTTCGACGGCGCCTTCGACCTGGTGATGACCGAGGTCCGCCTGCCGGCGCTCTCCGGCTTCGACCTGGCCGAGACCCTGCGCCGGGGACGCGACGTGCGGGTGCTCTTCGCCACCGGCCTGCCCCGGCCCGCGGCGCGCCTGCCGGCCCGCACGGGCTGGCTGGCCAAGCCCTTCGGCCGGGATGATCTGGCGGCGGCGCTCGACGCGCTGGTGTCCGTCAGCCTCGCGACGCCGTCGGCGGTACGGGCACGTCCGCAGGAGACGGCGTCGCTGCCGGAGCGGCTGGTGCCAGTTCGCGCGCCGGCGGCGGCTTCGCCCGGGTCACGGGTGCGGCGACCGGGCCTGCCGCGCCGGATGGCGCTGCCGGCGGTGCGGGCAGATAGCGTTCCATCAGCGTGAAGAAGCGGTCGTAGAAGTCGTCGCCCGTCAGCGTCTCGCTGGCCACCTTGACCAGCGCGTCGCTGCTGGCGGCGAAGGGCAGCGACAGCGAGCCGATGGCGCCCACGCCCACGCTGGCGGAGTTGTTGACCTTCTTCAGTTCGTAGCGATCCTGCACGGCGGTGGCGAAGGCGGTGGAGCCCGGCCGGCCCGCCGCGGCGGGCGCGCAGACGACGCGCATCTCCACCTCCACGTGCACCTCGGCCGCCGGCTGGAACTGCTTGCGGCCGCTGAGCTGCTCGTCCGACGCCGCGGAGATGAAGAAGCCCTGGCTCAGCAGGGCGCGGCGCGCCGCCTCGCAGGTGTCGGCCGACGCGGCCGGGTAGTCGCGCGTGTGGGTGGTGGTGGTGGCGAAGTCCTCCGTCGCGTAGCGCGGGGCGCGCGGCCCCGGGCCGGCGCAGCCGGCGGCGAGGACCACGGCCAGCAGCGGCAGGGCTGCGAGAGGCAGGCGCCGGGCGCGAAGCGGCGGACGAGGCGGATCGGATCGGTGCATGGACACGGAAGCGGGCGGGAAGACGCCGCACGGCGCGGCGTTCGAGAGAGGAGAGCGCGGGCCGGAGGTTCCCGCCGGCCGCGGTGCGTCGGCGATTCTGCCCTCAGCCGGGCCAGTGGAAGACGTGCTCCGCGCGCGTCCGGCCGGCGGCGATGCGCCGCGCGTTGGGCTCGTCGGTCGTCTCCACCCAGCGGCGCGCCGCCTCGGCGCTGCGGCCGAAGCGCCGGTGCCGCGCCACCAGGCGCTCGCGGCGCAGTGCGTCGTCCACCTCGATCCACCAGCAGGCGTCCAGCAGCGGACGCACGCCGGCCCAGCCGCCCTCGTCCAGCAGCAGGTAGTTGCCCTCGGTGATGACCAGCGGCACGTGGGCCTCGACCGCGATGGCGCCGGCCACCGGCTCCTCGATCTCGCGGCGGAAGGCCGGCGCGTAGACGGCCGGGTCGCCCGGCCGCTGCGCCCGCAGCCGCGCCAGCAGCGCGGCGTAGCCGGCCGCGTCGAAGGTGTCGGGCGCGCCCTTGCGCCCGGCGCGGCCGAGCCGCTGCAGCTCGGCCTGCGCGAGATGGAAGCCGTCCATCGGCACCACCACCGCCCGCGCGCCGCAGTGCGCCGCCAGCGCCGCGGCCAGCGTCGACTTGCCCGCGCCCGGCGGCCCGGCCAGGCCCAGAAGGAAGCGCCGCCCGGCGGCCATCAGGCCATCGAGGCGGCGCAGCGTGTCGGCGGGCAGGGCGGGGGCGGCGTCGGCCATGCCCCCGATGATGCCTGTCAGGGGTACAGGCCGCGTTCCTCGCGGGCGATCAGGATGCGCTCGCAGGCCACCGCGTAGGTGGCGGTGCGCAGCGGGATCTTGTGCTCCTCGCCCTTGGCCCAGATGTGGTCGAAGGCACCGACCATGATGCGGTCCAGCCGCTGGTTGATCTCGTCCTCGGTCCAGAAGAAGCTGGAGAAGTCCTGCACCCACTCGAAGTACGAGACCGTCACGCCGCCGGCGTTGCAGATCACGTCGGGCACCACCAGCACGCCGCGCTGCGCCAGGATGTCGTCCGCCTCCGGCACCGTCGGGCCGTTGGCGCCCTCGAGCACCAGCTTGGCCGTCAGCTGGCGCGCGCGCGCGGCGGTGATCTGGCCTTCCAGCGCGGCCGGGATCAGGATGTCGCACTTCACGCCCCAGAAGGCGTCGTTGTCCACTTTCTCGCCGTCCTTGAAGCCGGCGATGCCGCCTTCCTTCTGCGAGAAGGCGATCAGCGCCTTCATGTCGAAGCCGTTCTCGTTGACCAGCGTGCCGGTGTGGTCCTGCACCGCCACCACCTTGGCGCCGGCCTCGGCGAACAGCTCCGCCGCCACCGAGCCCACGTTGCCGAAGCCCTGCACCGCCACGCGGGCGCCCTCCAGCTTCAGGCCCATGCGGCGCGCCGCCTCGCGGCCGGTGACGAACACGCCGCGCCCGGTGGCCTTCACGCGGCCGAGCGAGCCGCCCAGGTGGATCGGCTTGCCGGTGACCACGCCGGTGGCGGTGGCGCCCACGTTCATGGAGTAGGTGTCCATCATCCAGGCCATGATCTGGCCGTTGGTGTTCACGTCCGGCGCCGGGATGTCGGAGTGCGGGCCGATGATCAGGCCGATCTCGCTGGTGTAGCGGCGGGTGACTTTTTCCAGCTCGTTGCGCGAGAGCTTCTTCGGGTCGACGCGGATGCCGCCCTTGGCGCCGCCGTAGGGCAGGTTGACGGCCGCGCACTTGACGGTCATCCAGGCCGACAGGGCCATCACCTCTTCCAGCGTCACCTCGGGGTGGAAGCGCACGCCGCCCTTGCCCGGACCGCGGCTGAGGTTGTGCTGCACGCGGTAGCCCTCGTAGTGGGCGATGGTGCCGTTGTCCATCTCGATCGGCACGTCCACGATCAGCGCGCGCTTGGGGCGCTTGAGCGTTTCGGTCCAGCGCGCCAGCTTGCCCAGGTAGGGCACCACCCGGTCGACCTGCGACAGGTAGGTGCCCCAGGGGCTGGTGGGCGAGGGATGGACGTACGAGAGTTCGCTGAGGTGGCTCATGGCGGCGGGAGCGGAGTTGGGATGGGCCGCTACCTTATTCCTCGGCTGCCGGCGATGCCAGCGGGTATGCGCGGCGCGGCGGATCGTATGCGCGAGCCGCAAGGGCCGGCGCGCGCTCAGCGCCGCCCGAAGATCGCCGTGCCCACCCGCACCATCGTGCTGCCGGCGGCGACGGCGGCCTCCAGGTCGGCGCTCATGCCCAGCGAGAGGGTGTCCAGCGTGAGGCCCGCCGCCCGAAGCTGGTCGAAGACGGCTGCGGCGCGCAGGAACAGGGCCCGCTGCGCTTCGAAATCGGGAGCGGGCTCGGGGATCGCCATCAGCCCGCGCAGGCGCAGCCCGGGCAGCGCCGCCACCGCCCGCGCCAGCGGCAGCGCCTCGCCGGGCGGCACGCCGGACTTGTTGGCGCCTGCGTCCACGTTCACCTGCAGGCAGACCGAGAGCGGCGGCAGGTGCGCCGGCCGCTGCTCGGACAGGCGCTGCGCGATCTTCAGCCGGTCGACGCTGTGGACCCAGTCGAAGTGCTCGGCCACCGGCCGCGTCTTGTTGCTCTGCAGCGGGCCGATGCAGTGCCATTCCAGTTCGCCGCGCAGGTCCGCCAGCGCCTCGATCTTGGCCAGGCCCTCCTGCACGTAGTTCTCGCCGAAGGCGCGCTGGCCGGCGGCGTGGGCGGCGCGCACCGCCTCCGGCCCGAAGGTCTTGGACACGGCCAGCAGTTGCACGCCCGCCGCATCCCGGCCCGCCGCCGTGCAGGCCGTCACGATGCGAGCACGTACTTGTTGGAGGTTGGCGGCAATCATCGTCATAATCTTACAAAGCGTTTCAAAACGTCACGGTGCGGCGGCGCCCGCCTGCCGGGGACGATTTCCCCCTACCGAGGAACTCGCGTGGACATCACCCAGCTGCTGGCATTCAGCGTCAAGAACAAGGCTTCCGACCTGCACCTCTCGGCCGGCCTGCCGCCGATGATCCGCGTGCACGGCGACGTGCGGCGCATCAACGTCGACGCGCTCGACCACAAGGCGGTGCACGCCATGGTGTACGACATCATGAGCGACACCCAGCGCAAGCACTACGAGGAGTTCCTGGAAGTGGACTTCTCCTTCGAGATCGAGGGGCTGGCGCGCTTCCGGGTCAACGCCTTCAACCAGAACCGCGGCGCCGCGGCCGTGTTCCGGACCATCCCGAGCAAGATCCTCACGCTGGAGCAGCTCAACGCGCCCAAGATCTTCGGCGAGCTGGCGCTCAAGCCGCGCGGGCTGGTGCTCGTCACGGGCCCCACCGGCTCGGGCAAGTCGACCACGCTGGCCGCGATGATCAACTACCTGAACGAGACGGAGTACGGCCACATCCTGACGGTGGAGGACCCGATCGAGTTCGTGCACGAATCCAAGAAGTGCCTGATCAACCAGCGCGAGGTGGGGCCGATGACGCTCAGCTTCGCCAACGCGCTGCGCTCGGCGCTGCGCGAAGACCCGGACGCCATCCTCGTCGGCGAAATGCGCGACCTGGAGACCATCCGCCTGGCGATGACGGCGGCCGAGACGGGCCACCTGGTCTTCGGCACCCTGCACACCTCCAGCGCCGCCAAGACCATCGACCGGATCATCGACGTCTTCCCCGGCGAGGAAAAAGAGATGATCCGCGCCATGCTGTCCGAGTCGCTGCAGGCCGTGATCTCGCAGACCCTGTGCAAGACCAAGGACGGCTCGGGCCGCGTGGCGGCGCACGAGATCATGCTGGGCACCCCGGCCATCCGCAACCTGATCCGCGAGGCCAAGGTGGCGCAGATGTACTCCTCCATCCAGACCGGCCAGGGCCAGGGCATGCAGACGCTGGACCAGTGCCTGACGGACCTGGTGCGGCGCGGCCTGATCTCCGCCGCCGAGGCGCGCGGCAAAGCCAAGATCCCGGAAAACTTCCCGGGCTGAGCCCGCAGCCCTTTCGACGGAGCGCACGCACATGGAACGCGATCAAGCCAGCCAGTTCATCAACGACCTGCTCAAGCTGATGGTCAGCCGCGGCGGCAGCGACCTGTTCATCACGGCCGACTTCCCGCCCGCCATCAAGATCGACGGCAAGGTGACCAAGGTGTCGCAGCAGGCCCTCTCGGGCCAGCACACGCTGGCGCTGACGCGCTCCATCATGAACGACCGCCAGACGGCCGAGTTCGAGCGCACCAAGGAGTGCAACTTCGCCATTTCGCCCTCGGGCATCGGGCGCTTCCGCGTCAACGCCTTCGTGCAGCAGGGCCGCGTGGGCATGGTGCTGCGGACCATCCCGCAGCAGCTCCCCACCATCGACGGCCTGAACATGCCGCAGGTGCTCAAGGACATCGCCATGACCAAGCGCGGCCTGGTCATCCTGGTCGGCGCCACCGGCTCGGGCAAGTCCACCACGCTGGCGGCCATGGTCGACTGGCGCAACGAGCACTCGCAGGGCCACATCGTCACGGTGGAGGACCCGATCGAGTTCGTGCACCCGCACAAGAACTGCGTGGTCACGCAGCGCGAGGTGGGCATCGACACCGACAGCTGGGAAGCGGCGCTGAAGAACACGCTGCGCCAGGCGCCCGACGTCATCCTCATGGGCGAGATCCGCGACCGCGAGACGATGGACAACGCCATCGCCTTCGCCGAGACCGGCCACCTGTGCATGGCCACGCTGCACGCCAACAGCGCCAACCAGGCGCTGGACCGCGTCATCAACTTCTTCCCCGAGGAGCGGCGCATGCAGCTCCTGATGGACCTGTCGCTCAACCTGCGCAGCCTGATCTCGCAGCGCCTGATCCCTACCGAGGACGGGCGCGGCCGCGCCGCCGCGGTGGAGATCCTGCTGAACACGCCGCTGATCTCCGACCTCATCTTCAAGGGCGAGGTGGGCGAGATCAAGGAGATCATGAAGAAGAGCCGCAACCTCGGCATGCAGACCTTCGATCAGGCGCTGTTCGACCTGTTCGAACAGCACACCATCTCCTTCGAGGATGCCCTGCGCAACGCCGACTCGGCCAACGACCTGCGCCTGCAGATCAAGCTGCAGAGCCAGCGCGCCCGCACCACCGACCTGGCGGCGGGCACGGAGCACATGACGATCGTTTGACCGACCGGCCGGGCTGCTACCTGGCGTAGGCCCGCCGCGACCCGTCCTCGAACACCTCGTCGTCGCGCAGCGGCCGGCCGTCGTCGCTCCAGCCGCGCTCGCGCTTCAGGCGGCCCGCATCGTCGTAGCTGGACTCGGCCACCAGCGTGCCCTGCTCGTTGAAGCGCTGGTGGACGCCCACCGGCACCTGCCGGCCGTAGCGGCCGGTGAGCGCGTAGCGGCTCGCAGCCGCGCGCTGGCCGTTGTCGAAGAACTCGGTCACCTCCAGCGTGCGCGCCTCGCCGCTGCCGCCGTAGACCGCCTTGCGGCGCGGCTGGCCGTTGAGGTAGTAGCTGTCCTCGGCCAGCGGCTCGCCCCCGGGCGACCAGCGCTGCTCGCGCACCAGCGTGCCGCGCTCCGAGAACTCGGCCTCGCGCAGGCGGATGCTGCCGCGCTCCGTCACCTGCGCCTCGCGCTCCCGGCGCTTCACGCCCTCGGGCGAGAACTGCTGCTCGGTGAGCCGGTCGCCCTCCTGCGCCATCCGGGCCGCGACCTGGCCGTTGTCATGGAAGCGCTCGGCGCGCACGCGCTGGCCGGCCCGCAGGGCCAGCCGCTGGCGCAGCGTGCCGCGGCTGTCGAACAGGTCGACGCCGGCGGGCGACGCGCCCGCATGCCCGCACAGCTTCGCGTCGTCCACCGCGGGCGCCAGCACCGGCCGATCGGCGCAGCGCAGCTCGGTGAGCTGGCCGCGCTCGTTGAACTCGGCCACCGCGCGCTCGCCGCCGGGTTCTTCGTGGAAGGACACGCGGCGCAGCTGCCCGGAGGGGTAGAAGCTGCGCGCCAGCCCGACCGTGCGGCCGTTGGCATAGGTCGCCTCGCGCACCACCTTGCCGGCGGCATCGAACTCGCGTGCGCGGCCGTCCATGTTGCCCTTCTCGTTGACGCTGTGCTCCTTGCGCAGCCTGCCCTGCTCGTAGAAGCGCACCAGGCCCATGAACACGCCGTTGCGAAGCTCCTGCTCGCGGCGCATCTGGCCGCTGTCGCGGTCGCGGCAGCGCATCAGGCCGCTCAGGCCGGCGGTGGTGTGGCCGTTGGCCGGGTTCACGCTGCGGCCGTCGACCTCGCAGTCCTGCACCGCATGGGCCGTGGCCGCCAGGCCGG
>NZ_JBIQNC010000135.1:0-2070 GCF_044462705.1 Xenophilus sp. | reverse complement strand
GGGTCGCAGAAGAACATCGTCCACTGCTCGCCCGGCTGGCCCTCGAAGCGCACCTGCGGCTTCAGCACGAAGTCGGTGCCCGCTGCCTCCAGCCGCGCGGCCATCGCCTGCCAGTCCGGCAGCTCCAGGATCAGGCCCAGGTGCGGCATCGGCACCAGCGCGTCGCCCACGTGGCCGGTGCGGGCGGTGGCGAAGGGCTCGCCCAGGTGCAGCGAGATCTGGTGGCCGAAGAAATCGAAGTCGACCCAGGTGTCGGTGCTGCGGCCCTCGGCGCAGCCCAGCACGCCGCCGTAGAAGCGGCGCGCCTCGTCCAGATCGCGGACGTTGTAGGCCAGATGGAAGATGCTCTTCATGGCACGGATCATAGGCAGCCGCTGACAATGCGGGCCCCCTCGCCCGTTCTCATGCCGATGACCCTTGCCTTGCTCGCGGCGCTGCGCCGCCGCCGCTTCCCTGGCGCCGCTGCGGCGCTCGCCGCATGGGCGCTGGCGGCGGCACTGCCGGCGGCGGCGGGGCCGGCCTGTCCGCCCAGCGCGCAGTCGCAGATGGGCCCCGCGGCGATGAAGGAGGCCCAGCGCCGCCCGCAGGACCGTGGCTACCTCTGGCGGCTCGACAAGGACGGCCGCGTCTCGTGGCTGTACGGCACGCTGCACCTGGGCCGCGCCGCCTGGACGGTGCCCGGCCCGCACCTGGCCGCTGCGCTGCGCCAGGCCGACACCCTCGCGCTGGAGCTGGACCCGCTGGACGCCGAGGCGATGAAGCCGCTGCTGGCGCCGGGCGATCCGGCGCGGCGCGCCCAGGTGCTCACCGCCGAGCGGGCGCGCCGGCTGCAGCGCCAGTGGCAGGCCGTGTGCGCGGCCGAGGAGGGCCGGCTGCTCGCCGCCCTGCCGCCGGTGCTGCAGGTCACGGCCCTGAGCGGCCACGCCGCGCGCGCCGACGGCCTGCACCCCGAGTTCGCCATCGACGCCGTGCTGGCCGGCTACGCCCGGCGCGCCCGGCTGCCGCTGGTCGCGCTCGAGAGTGCCCGCGACCAGCGCGCGCTGTTCGTGCCCGAGACGGCGGCCGAGGAGGCCGAGCAGGTCGACGACGCGCTGGCTGAGCTGGAGAACGGCCGCTTGCGCCGCCGCATGGGCGAGCTGGCGCAGATGTGGGCCAGCGGCGACCTGGCCCGCCTCGCCAGCTACCCGCAGTGGTGCGAGTGCATGCAGACGCCGGCCGAGCGGGCGCTGATGCACCAGTTGCTGGAGGCGCGCAACCCGGCGCTGGCGCGCGGCATCGCCGCCCTGCACGACGGCGGCCTGCGCGTCTTCGCCGCCGTCGGGGCGCTGCACATGGTGGGCGCCGAGGGCCTGGTGGCGCTGCTGCAGCGGCGCGGTTTCGCGGTGACGCAGGTGCTGCCGCCGCCCTGACCCGCATAATCCGGCGCTTCCATGGCGCGCTTCCATCGTTTCTGCCTGCTCGCGCGCGGCCTGCTCGGCCGCGCCGTGCTGCTGTGCTTCGCGCTGTCGCTGGGGGCGGCCGTCGCCTCGCCCCTGGTGCACCCGCAGGCCATGGAACTGGTGTGCTCGGCCAGCGGCGCGGTCAAGCTCGTCGTGAAGACCGACGACGGCGCGCAGGAGATGGGTGCGACGCACCTGGACTGCCCGATGTGCCTGCTCGCCGGCGCGCCGCCACCGGCGCCCGCCGCCCTGGCGCTGCCGCATCCCCAGCCGCTGGGCCATGCGCTGCAGCCCATCGAGGCCGCGCGGCTGGCTGCGGCCACCGCGGCCCCGCTGCCCGCGCGCGGGCCTCCGGCCTGATCTTGCCCTGACGCCGTCGCCGCAGGCGCCTGCCATTCGACATGGCGGGTGCCGGCGGCCGATTCCGTGTGCAAGACAGCGGCCGTGCAGGCACGGCCGCGAAAGGCCTGCTTCCCATGAATTCCCTCTTGCCGACGCGCGCATGGCGCCGCGCGGCCTGCTCCCTTCTTTTTTCGCCCTGCCTGGCCGCGTCGTCGTCCTGGGCGCAGCCGGCGGCCGACGACGCGCCGGAGCGCGTCAAGTCGCTGGGCGTGGTCACCGTCACCGGCGG
>NZ_JBIQNC010000134.1:0-14566 GCF_044462705.1 Xenophilus sp. | reverse complement strand
GCCATGCCGGTGGTGGTGATCGCGCCCAACGACAGCCTGCTGGAGAAGGTGAAGTCCAACATCCAGGAAGTGCGCGCGCGCGGCGGCGAGATGTTCGTGTTCGCCGACGCCGACAGCAACTTCGGCCCCTCCGAGCAGGTGCACGTGATCCGCACCCCGCGCCACGTCGGCATCCTCTCGCCGATCGTGCACGCGATCCCGGTGCAGCTGCTGGCCTACCACGCCGCGCTGGCGCGCGGCACTGACGTGGACAAGCCGCGCAACCTGGCCAAGTCGGTGACGGTGGAATAAGGAAAAGGCCGGTCCGCTGCCGGACCGGCCTTTCCGATCATCGCGCCGGGACGCGGCTCAGAAGTCGACGCGCAGCTGCAGCTGCGCCAGGTCCACGTCCACGTCGTCCATCTCGAAGCGGCTGTACTCGCCGCGCAGCGAGAGGTTGTCGGTGAAGCGGTACTGCAGGCCCAGGCCATAGGTCGGGTCGGTGCCGTTGTCGTCGGCGGGACCGACGGCCGGAACATCCAGTTCGGCGTCCCAGTCGTGGAAGCCCGCCTTCGCGTAGCCGGAGAACCGGTCGGTGAACGGCACGGTGCCCACCGCCACCAGCGACCAGGAATCGGCCTCGAGCTCGCCGACGTTGCCGGTCACGTCGACCTTGCCGAAGTCGGTATAGGCCGCCTCGGCGCCGAAGTAGCGATTGAACTGGTAGCCGGCGAACACCTGGAAGGCGGTGTCTTCGTCATCGGCGAAGTCCTCGTCGATCATCGACTGGCCGGCGCCGGCACCGACGTAGAAGCCGTCGGGGTCCGCGGCGTGGGCGCCGAACGACACCGCGCCGAGGGCGAGGGCGAGGACCGAGGCGGCAAGGATGGGGGAGATGCGCATTGTGGAGCTCCTTCTTGTGGCTGTCGCGATGGAATGTCGCGGGAAGGAGATTGGGAGCGCGGGCCACCGTCCAAGGGCCGATTCCTGGTATTCACTGTTTCAAATGCGATGCGACTTGACCCTCGACCACGCTCCATGGTCCACAATGCCACCCATGAACGCCTCCGCCCTCGCCCGCCTCGCCCTCCTGCCCCTGCTGGGGATTGCCTTCACCGCCGTCGCCGCCGGCCCGCTGGTGGTCGTGCACAAGAACGAGTACTGCGGCTGCTGCAACGGCTGGGTCGAGCACATGCGCAAGGCCGGCTTCGAGGTCGAAGTGCGCAACGTGGCCAACATGAGCCCGGTCAAGGAGCGCGTCGGCGTGCCGCCCGGCAAGGGCTCCTGCCACACCGCCGAGGTCGGCGGCTATTTCATCGAGGGCCACGTGCCGGCGGTGGACGTGAAGCGCCTGCTCGCCGAAAAGCCCGACGCGAAGGGCCTGGCCGTCCCCGGCATGCCGGTCGGGTCGCCCGGCATGGAGGCGCCCGACGGCCGTACCCAGCCGTACACGGTGGAGCTCGTCGCGAAGGACGGCAGCACAAGCGCGTACGCGGAACACTGAGTCCCGCGGGCCTTGACTCCGGACCAGGGTCCGGGGTCCAGAATGGGCCCATGAAGATCGGAACCCTTGCCAGGCGCGCCGGCGTCGCCATCGACACGGTGCGCTACTACGAACGCGAAGGCCTGCTCCCGGCCCCCGCCCGCCTCGCCTCCGGCTATCGCGATTACGACGACGACGCGGTCGAACGCCTGCGCTTCATCCGCCGGGCCAAGGCGCTGGGCTTCACCCTCGGCGAGATCCAGGAACTGCTGCAGCTTTCCTCGCGGCGCGAGGAGGACATGGCCGGGATGAAGGCCGCCGCGATCCAGAAGCTGGCCGATGTGGACGCCAAGCTCGCCGAGCTGCAGCGCATCCGCCAGGGCCTGACCGAGCTGGTCGAGTCCTGCCCGGGCCACGGCGCCCTGGTGCACTGCCCGATCATGGGGGCGCTGGCCGGAGCAGACGCATGACCGGCCACGGGCACGCCTGCTGCCATCACGACCACGCGCAGGCACCCGCCACGCCGGCGCCGGCGATCCCAGGCGCCATCTACACCTGCCCGATGCACCCCGAGGTGCGCCAGGAAGGCCCCGGCACCTGCCCGATCTGCGGCATGGCGCTGGAGCCGGAGATGCCTTCGCTGGAGGAGGAAGAGAATCCCGAGTTGCGCGACTTCGGCCGGCGTTTCTGGTGGACGCTGCCGTTGAGCGCGATCGTGCTGGTGCTGGCGATGTTCGGCGACGCCATTGGCATCGCCGACCCGCGCACCCGCACCTGGCTGGAGCTGGTGCTGGCCACGCCGGTGGTGCTGTGGGCCGGCTGGCCGTTCTTCGAGCGCTGGCTGCAGTCGGTCCGCAACCGCAGCCCGAACATGTGGACGCTGATCGGCACTGGCGTCGGTGCGGCCTACCTGTACAGCGTGGTCGCCACGCTGGCCCCCGACCTGTTCCCGCCTTCCTTCCACGAGCACGGCCGGGTCGGCGTGTACTTCGAGGCGGCCGCAGTGATCGTGTCGCTGACCCTGCTCGGCCAGTTGCTGGAGCTGCGCGCGCGCTCGAAGACCTCGGCGGCGATCAAGGCGCTGCTCGGGCTGGCGCCGAAGACCGCGCGCCGCCTGCGCGAGGACGGCAGCGAGGAGGACGTCCCGCTGGAACAAGTGCACGTGGGCGACCGCCTGCGCGTGCGCCCCGGCGAGAAGGTGCCGGTCGACGGCGTGGTGCTGGAAGGCCGCAGCAGCGTCGACGAGTCGATGCTCACCGGCGAGCCGATGCCGGTGACCAAGGCCGAAGGCGACCGGCTTGTCGGTGCGACGCTCAACACCACCGGCGCACTGGTGATGCGCGCCGAGCAGGTCGGTTCGGAAACGGTGCTGGCGCGCATCGTGCAGCTGGTCGCGCAGGCGCAGCGCTCGCGTGCGCCGATGCAGCGCCTGGCGGACAAGGTCTCGTTCTGGTTCGTGCTGGCGGTGCTGGCCGCGGCCGTGGCCACGTTCCTGGGCTGGGGCCTGTTCGGTCCGGAACCGTCGTGGACCTATGCGGTGCTCAACGCGGTGTCGGTGCTGATCATCGCCTGCCCCTGCGCGCTGGGCCTGGCGACGCCGATGTCGATCATGGTCGCGACCGGCCGTGCCGCGCGCGCCGGCGTGCTGTTCCGCGACGCCGAGGCGATCGAGCGCCTGCGCACCGTGGACACCCTGGTGGTGGACAAGACCGGCACCCTGACCGAGGGCCGTCCGGCGTTCCGCAGCCTGCTCCCGGCGGCGGGCATGGACGAAGGCGAATTGCTGCGCTTGGCGGCCAGCCTCGACGCCGGCAGCGAACATCCGCTGGCCACGGCGATCGTGACCGAAGCGCGCGAGCGCGGTCTCGCGCTGGAGCCGGTTGAGGACTTCGACTCGGTCACCGGCCTGGGCGTGCGCGGCCGGGTCGACGGACGCGCGCTGGCGCTGGGCAGCAGCGGCTACATGCGCGAGCTGGGCATCGCCACCGAAGCGCTGGACGACGCCGCCGGACGCCTGCGCGACGAAGGCGCCAGCGTGGTGTTCCTTGCCGTGGACGGAAAGCTGGCCGGCGCGATCGCGGTGGCCGACCCGATCAAGGCCAGCACGCCGGACGCGATCCGTGCGTTGCATGCACAGGGCCTGCGCATCGTCATGGCCACCGGCGACGCCCGCGCCACCGCGCAGGCGGTGGGCGCGCGACTGGGCATCGACGAGATCCACGGCGAGGTCCGCCCGGACGACAAGGTCGCCCTGGTCCGGCACCTGCAGGCCGAAGGCCACCAGGTCGCGATGGCCGGCGACGGCATCAACGACGCCCCGGCCCTGGCCGCGGCCGAGGTCGGCATCGCCATGGGCGACGGCACCGACGTGGCCATGTCCACCGCCCAGGTGACCCTGCTCAAGGGCGATCTGGGGCGGGTGCTGGAGGCCCGGCTGATCTCCGCGGAGACCGTCGCCAACATGCGCCAGAACCTGGGCTTCGCCTTCCTCTACAACGCCATCGGCGTGCCGGTGGCGGCGGGCCTGCTGTACCCGGCCTTCGGCCTGCTGCTGAGCCCGATGCTGGCCGCCCTGGCCATGAGCCTGAGCTCGGTCTCGGTGGTCGGCAACGCCCTGCGGCTGTCGCGCCGGCCGGGTTGAGGCCGGCCGGCTGCTCCCGGCCCGTCTTGACGTAGTTTTGACATTCGCCCCCCCGGGGCGGGTCTATAACGATCCCGAGGGCGCGGGGTCGCCCCGGGGGGACCATGAACCACGGCTTGCGCGACCATGCCGCGCTGGTGGGCAGCCTCATCGACGCTGCCCCGATCGGCATCTATGTGCTCGACGCCGACATGTGCGTCATGCACGCCAATGCCGAAGCCACCCGCGCCTTCGGCCGCTTCGCGCAGGACATGGTCGGACGCGGGCTAGGGCCGATGCTCGCCGAGCTGTGGGGGCCGGACGCCGCGGCGATGTCGCTGGAGGTGTTCCGCCACACGCTCGAGACCGGCGAGCCCTTCGTCAGCGACGAATTCATCGGCCAGCGCCTGGACACCGGCAATACCGAGTACTACGAGTGGCGGGTATTCCGGATCGGCCTGCCCGACGGCACGCCCGGCGTGGTCTGCTACTTCCGCGACATTTCCGCCGGGGTGGAGGCGCGCAAGTCGGTCGAGGACAGCCGCGACGCGCTGAAGCTGGCCGATGCACGCAAGGACGAATTCCTCGCGACCCTGGCGCACGAGCTGCGCAACCCGCTGGCGCCGCTGAGCAACTGCCTGCACATCCTACGCTTGCGCGACTCCGACGACGTCGAAGGCAAGCGCCTGCGCGCGATCATGGAACGCCAGGTCATGACCCTGGTGCGGATGACCGACGACCTGCTGGAAGTCTCGCGCATCACCCGGGGCAAGATCGAGCTGCGCAAGGTGCCCACCGACCTGCGCGACATCGTCCACGCCGCCATCGAGACCAGCCGGCCGCTGATCGTGCACGCCCACCACGCGTTCGACCTGCGCATGGATCCGCTGGAGGCGTTGCCGGTTCTGGCCGACGGCGTGCGCCTGTCGCAGGTGTTCGCCAACCTGCTCAACAACGCCGCCAAGTACACCCCCAAGGGCGGGCGGATCATCGTCGAGGTGGCGCGCGAGGACCGCCACGCGCGGGTCTCGGTGCGCGACAACGGCATCGGCCTGCCAAGCGAGATGCTGGACCGGGTCTTCGACCTGTTCGCGCAGGACGAGCATGGCCGGCGCCTGGCGCAGGGCGGGCTGGGCATCGGCCTGACTCTGGCGCGCAGCCTGGTCGCCATGCATGGCGGCACGGTCGCCGCGCTCAGCGAAGGGGTCGGCCGCGGCACCGAATTCATCGTCCAACTGCCATTGCTGGCATCAGGGGAGAGGCCACACATGGAACCCGTACTCGCCACCTTCGACGGCGATCCGCTGGACATCGTCGTCACCGACGACAACCAGGAGAACGCCGATTCCCTCGCGCAGATGCTGCGCCTGGCCGGCCACCAGGTGCGGATCACCTACGACGGCGAGAGTTGCCTGGAGGCGGTCGCCGAGCGGATGCCGGACCTGGTGCTGCTGGACCTGGGCATGCCCGGGCTCGACGGCTTCAGTACCTGCCGGCGGATCCGCGAGGCGCATGGCCGTGGCCTACGGATCCTGGCGGTCACCGGCTGGGGCCAGGCGCGCGATGTCGCCGACGCCGCCAAGGCAGGCTTCGACGGGCACATCGTCAAGCCGGTGGATCCCGCCAAGCTGGCCGAGGGCATGGCCGGGCTGGGGCGCCGGAACACCGCCTGACGGCGCGGATCAGCGCTCCGCGCGCAACAGTTCGGACAGGTTGAACCGTGCCAGCTTGCGCCGCGCGAACCCGAACAGCGTCACCCCGAACAGCAGCAGCACCGCGGCCATCCCGAGGCCGACCCAGGCCGCATCGAGCGGCTGCGCCAATGGCATCGGCACGGCATTGGCAGCCAGGGCCAGCACGAACAGCAGGACGACCGGCAAGGCCGCCGCGACCGCAACGAGCGCGGGCGCGCGCATGAACTCGCGCGCGGCCTGGCCCAGGCTCGCCCCCAGCGCCGCGCGCAGGCCCAGTTCGCGGCCGTGTTGCTGCAGTCGGGTCCTGGCGAGGGACAACAGGCCCAGTCCCATCAGGCCCAGCGCGAGCACCGCATAGCAGAACGTGAACCCGGCCAGCAGCAGTTCGGTGCGCACCTGGTCCGCGCGCTTGTCCGACATGCTGTGCGCGTGGTCCAGCGCGCCGGAAGCGAGGAACCGGTGCGGCAGCAGCACGGTCATCCCGGACAGGGACGATTCCGGCGGCACGTACGCCACCGCTTCGGCAGGCGTGCGCACGCTGTCGTAGTGGATGTCCCCGACCACCCCGGTGACCAGCACGCTGGTGTCCTGGCTGGCGTCGAACGGATCCGCGCGGGTGAGGTGTCTGCCGACGACCACCGCGGTACCGCCGAACAAGGCCGCGGCGCTGGCGCTCAACACGACCTCGTTCTCGCTGTGCGGCGCATAGGTGCGCCCGGCCAGGAGCGGGACGCCGAGCAGGTCGAAAGCCTGCGGCGAAGCCGCGTTGAAGTAGATCGTATGGCGGACGCTATCGCCGGCTTCGTTCGCATGGAGCTCGGCGCGGACCTGCAAACGGGTGAGCGGCGGGGTCCGGATGACGGCCATGGCGTCCTCGTCCAGCCCGAGCCTGCGCGCAAGATCCGATGCGGCTTCGAGGCCGTGTTCCGGCGCCGTCACCAGCACCGGATCGGCGCTGCCGCCCCAGGGCGCCGCGTTCAGGCGCAGCGCGACGAGCAGGCTCAGCCCCACGGCGCCCGCCACGAAGGCGGACAGTGCCCATTGCAGGGCATGCGCCAGCTTGCGGCCCCGCTCGGTGGCGGCGGTCGCACCGATCGAACGGCTGCGCAGGACGCTTTCGCGCAGGTAGCGCCAAGGCCAGGCCACGGCCACCACGCCGACCGCGACAATGAGGCCCAGTCCCGGAAGGAAATCGCGCGCGGACAAGGCGACGCCCCTGCCTTGCAGGTAGTCCTGCATCGGTTGCAGCTGGCGCACCAGGTGGAATTGGCCGTAGGCAAGCGGCACCGACAGCAGCAACACCAGGGCCAGGAACGGAAGGGCCTCGGACAGGAACATGCCGGCCAGGTCGCGGCGCCGCGCGCCCACCGCCACCATGCACTGCAGTTCCTGCGCACGCTCGCTGGTGCGCGCCGACCAGAACGAAGCAAGGTTCAGCAGCGCAAGGAACGCGAGCGCGGCGTTGAGCAGGCCGAGGATCGCGAGGTATCGGGCGACGGTGGCGGTGCGCTGCGGCGTGATGTCGATGCGCGGATACACCGCGCTGGCATGGCCGGTGGCATCGAAGCCAAGCTTCAATGGCCCCGTCGGCGTGGACAGCGAGATCTCGCGGGTGTCGCGGACCTTCCAGCGGGTCAGCCGCGGATCGTCCGGATCCACCTTGCCGGCGTCGACGATGCCGAAGAAGAACGGCGCCAGGGTCGCGAACTCGGCCTTCGCCGAATCCACGATCTCCTGCGGCAGCGGCAACAGCAGGTCGAAGAACGCCGGCGTGTACTTGTCCGGAATCCAGGCGACCGGCGCCAGGTCTCCCAGCCCCTTGAACGCGGGCGGCGCGATGCCGACCACGCGAATGTCCGCGCCGGCGATGTTGATGCTCTTGCCGACAATGGAAGGATCCGAGTGAAGCGGACCGGACCAGAATGCGTGGCTGAGCATCGCTCCATGCGCGTCGGCGCCGGGCGTCTCGCCGATCATGGCATCCACGCCGAGCACTTCGAAAAATCGGTCGCTGACCAGGGCCACCGGTTGCGCCGGCCAGGAGGCGTCGCCCAGGCGCACCTCGCCATCGGAACGGCCGTATGCGGCAAATCCACCGGGCGCGACCAGCGACCGCAACCTGTCCAGGTCTTGCAGCGCGACCGGTTCGAAGCGCCCTTCCGGGGTGTGCTGGCCCAAGGTGAGGAAGTGCATCCCCGGATCCACGCCCGGCGGCGTGAACCAGAGCGAGGAGCGCAGCACCACGGTGTTGACCGCCGCCAGCGCCACGATCAGCGCGCAGCTGGCCAGCAACAACAGCCCGCGCCCGGGACTCGCCTTCCAGAAGCGGATCGCGTCGTGCAGGGCGTGCGGCATGGCGGTGCCTCAGGACGCCTCGACGAAACGGCCGTCGAGCATGTGCAGCCGCCTCCCCGCCATCTGCGCCAGCCCCAGGTCGTGGGTCACCAGCACGACGGTGGCGCCTTCCTCGTTGAACTCGCGCACCAGGCCCATCACGTCCGTGGCATGCCGGGAATCGAGGTTGCCGGTCGGCTCGTCGGCCAGGATCAGCGACGGGCCCATCACCATGGCCCGCGCGATCGCCGCGCGTTGCTGCTGGCCGCCCGAAAGCTCGTGGGGGTAGTGCCGGGCCCTGTCCAGGAGGTTGACCCGCTCGAGCAGCGCATGCACGCGGGCATCGCGCTCGTCGCGGTCCACGTTGCCATAGCGCGTCGGCAGCGCGACGTTTTCCGCAACGGTCAGGTTGGCCACCAGGTTGAAGGCCTGGAACACCAGGCCGATGTAGCGGTTGCGCAGCGAACTGCGCTGGTCGAAGCCGAGCGCGCCGGTATCGATGTCCCGGATCCGGTAGCTGCCGGCGTCCGGCCGCTCCAGCAGGCCGAGCACGGAGAGCAACGTCGATTTTCCGCAACCCGATGGTCCGAGGATCGACACGAATTCACCGTCGCGCACCGCGAGGCTGACGTCGTCGAGCGCGGTGACCCGGCCCGAGCCCGCGCTGTAGCGACGGGTGATGCCGCGGAGGCTGAGGAGGGGTTGGGGGCTGTCGTGGTCAGGCATGGAATGGACGTCTAGTCCGCCGCCGCCGCGGCGTCGAGGAAGATGCGTTCGCCGGCAATCGCACCGGCGAGGAGCTGGACATGCTCGGCGTCGGCGGCGCCGAAAAGGACTTCGCGGCGCGCGGGCGCATCTGGGTCACCGGTGGCGACGAGCACGCTGCCGGCGTGATGCGGCGTGGCATTGGCCGGGCGCGCGACATAGATCGCGTCGTGCAGCCGGCCTGTGATGATGCGGCCGGTCACCGGTTGCCCTGCGAAGACGCTGCCGGCCGCAAGCCCTTCGACCGGTAGCAGCACCTTCAGCTCGCCGCGCACGACCTGCGGATCGACCCGCGCGACCGTGGCCTCGTACTGCTTGCCGGCAAGCTCCACGGTCGCGGGCTGCCCCGGGGCGACCTCGCCGGAACGGCTGGCCGGGATCCACAGCTCAACCGCGAGCCCGTCGCCTGTTGCCAGTGTGGCCACCACGGCGCCGGGCTCGACCTGGCTACCGACCGTCAGGGTGGCCGGCATGTCGAAGATGGTCGCGTCGCGCGGTGCCCGCACTTCCAGGTCGGCGACTTCCTCGCGCAGGCGCTGCACGTCCTTGGACAGGGCGTCCATGACCGCGCGGTCCGCGTCCGTCGCCGCCAGCCCAAGGGCCTCCAGGCGTCGCAACTCGTCGCCGGCATCTGCAATCTGCCGCTCCAGGCTCTGCCCGTGGACGATGCTCTTCTCGAGCTCGATGGGCGTGACGATGCGCGCTTCCGCCAACTTGCGCAGGCCTTCGATCTCCAGCCGCGAGACCCGCAGTTCGCCCTGCAGGTCGGCCAGGCGGGAACGCGCGCGATGTTGCGACCCGGTCATGTCCGCGCGGTTGCGCATCAGGTCGACCTTGGCCTGGGCGAGCGACTTTTCCGCCTCGCGAAGCTTCTGCAACAGCTCGGCGTTCTCCAGCGCGACGATCACCTCGCCCTTGCCGACCCTGCTGCCTGTGCGCCGCTCGATGCGCGCGATCCGTCCGCCACTGCGCGAGCCGATCGACACCAGGTCGGCCGGGACGAGCTTTCCGTAGCCGTCGATGCCCAGCACCAGGTCCCCCTGCATGACTTCCGCCAGCCGCGTGCCGGGGCCGGGCTCGCGTGCGCCACCCAGCAGCGCCCAGCCGAGCAGGACCAGCGCCAGCGGTGCCGCCGCCAATGCGGGCCACCAGCGGCGCCAGGCCGGCGCACGCCGGCGCCCCGCCGCGGGCGGGTCGAGGTCGAAACTCCGGTTCGGCTTGGGGATCGCCATGCGCCGGCGGTCAGCCCTCGGGTTTGTAGTCGTTCTTTTCGAACACCAATCGCAGCCAGCGCGCGTCCGGATCGTGTTCGCGGATGAACCTGGCCAGGTCCGGGTAGTACGGATCGCACGACGGGCACACGCCGATGCTCTTCCCGATCTCGATCGAGACCATCACCGGCACGCCCGTGGCGCTCGGCTCGAATCCGGCGTCCTCCAGCAGCGACAGCAGGTGCGCGTCCTTGCGGCCGCTGGTCTTGCCCGAACGCAGCGCCTCCAGGATC
This sequence comes from Xenophilus sp., assembly GCF_044462705.1. NCBI lineage: Bacteria > Pseudomonadati > Pseudomonadota > Betaproteobacteria > Burkholderiales > Comamonadaceae > Xenophilus > Xenophilus sp. The sequence goes on along the minus strand of NZ_JBIQNC010000134.1, from coordinate 4,187 downwards.
GGTTCATAGGCCTGGAACTTCGACGCCTTGCCTTCGAAGATGACCTCGCCCGAGGCGCTCAGCACGTACACCTTGGGCACCTGGATGCCGTGGTCGGACAGGACGGCCGACTGGCGGGCAAGCAGGTGGACCTGCTCCTCGACGACTTCCGCGCGTGCGAGCAACGGGATCAACAACAGCGCCGCGCCCAGCACGGCCTTCATCGGATGCATCGTCTGGTCTCCTTTCCAGTGGTGCGGTGTTTCCCGGTCCACGCGGGCCGGCGCGCCGGCCCGGGTGGGCGATGCTCAGTTGCGCTCGACCTCGCCGGTCTTGCCCGTGCAGGTTTCGCAGTGGATGGTGCCATCCGGATTGAGCGTGCAGTTCTTGCAGTTCCACTTCATGGCCATTGCGGACCCGGTGGCGAACATGCCCAGCGCGATCATGCAGATTGCGATCTTGTGCTTCATCGTGTGTTCCTCAGTTCGGCGCCCGGGAGGTCGTCGCACCGTCGGTGCCGACGCAGTGCTTGCAGACGATGCGGCCGTCGGGGTACAGGGTGCAGTCGGTGCACTCCCACTTGATCGCCATCGCGGCGCCGGAGGCGAGGATGCTGGCGGCGAACAGGGACAGGATTGCCTTCTTCATCAATTGGCCTCCGTGGACGGATAGTAGGTGCAATGGGTCTTGCCGCAGCTGTAATGGCCGTCCGGGTAGAACGTGCAGTTCTCCGAGACGCAGACCATGCGCGCGGCCACGACACTGCTCGTGGCGAGCAAGCCCAGGGCAGCAAGGGCGATGAGCTTCGACTTCATGTCATTCTCCATGCTCTTGTTTGCAGCGCCGATACCGACGCCACACATGCGCCGCGACAGCTCCGATGCCGGCGCGAAATCGCATGTCGGGTCCCGGGAGCGCGCAGCCCCGGCAGGGGCGCAAGTCTATTCAGCGCCCGCCGGCGGCTGCAGCATTGACACGATTTGGTGAATACCGGTCACTGGCCGGGTGCGGTGCCGTTGCGCGCTTCAGTCCTTGCGCGGACGCTTCCAGCCGTCGATGGTTTCCTGCCTGGCGCGACCGACCGTAAGCTTGGCATCGGGCGCGTCGCGGGTGATCACGGAGCCTGCGCCGATGGTCGCGTCGCGACCGATGGTCACCGGCGCCACCAACGAGCTGTTCGAGCCGATGAACGCGCCGTCGCCGATCGTGGTGGTGGACTTGTGCACGCCGTCGTAGTTGCAGGTGATGGTGCCGGCGCCGATGTTGACCTTGCCACCGATGTTCGCGTCGCCCAGGTAGGTCAGGTGGTTGGCCTTGCTGCCCGGGCCCATCGCGGTGTTCTTGGTCTCGACGAAGTTGCCCACGTGCACGCCGTCGGCCAGCACCGTGCCCGGGCGCAGGCGCGCGAACGGGCCGATGGTGGCGGCCCCGTCGCTGCGGGCGCCCTCCAGGTCGCAATGCGCGCGGACGATCGTGCCCGCCGCAAGGTGCACGTCGCGCAGGCGGCAGAACGGGCCCACGCTCACGCCGTCGCCGAGCACGACGTCGCCTTCCAGCACGACATCCACGTCGATTTCCACGTCGCTGCCGGCGGTGACGCGGCCGCGGATGTCCAGCCGCGCCGGATCGGCCACGCGCACGCCCTGCGCGCACAGCGCGCGCACCTGGCGCTGCTGGAACGCGCGCTCCAGTTGGGCGAGCTGCCAGGGATCGTTGGCGCCCTCGGTCTCGACCGGATCGTCCACGACCACCACTTCGGCCGCGCAGTATTCGGCCGCGGCCTGTTCGAAGACATCGGTGAGGTAGTACTCGCCCTGGGCGTTGTCGTTGCGCAGCGCGGACAGCCAGGTGCGCAACCTGCCGGCGTCGCAGGCGATCACCCCGGTGTTGACCAGGCCGATGCGGCGCTGTTCGGCGTCGGCATCCTTGTGCTCGACGATGCGCGCGACGTGTCCGCTGGCGTCGCGGACGATGCGGCCGTAGCCGGTCGGGTCGGCCAGGTCCGCCGCCAGTACGGCCAGCGCGCCCTGCTCGGCAAGCAGGCGGCGCAATGTGCCGGCCGTGATCAGCGGGACGTCGCCGTACAGCACCAGTACCCGCGCGTCGTCGGGAATCGCGGGCAGCGCCTGCTGCACCGCGTGGCCGGTGCCGAGCTGTTGCGCCTGCTCGGCCCAGGCCAGGTCCGGCTGGCCGGCGAAGGCGGCGCGCACCTGGTCGCCGCGGTTGCCGTAGACCACGTGGATGCCCGCTGGTTGCAGCGCGCGCGCGGTGTCGATGACGTGCGCCAGCATCGGCCGCGCCGCCACCGGCAGCAGGACCTTGGGCAGGGCGGATTTCATCCGCTTGCCTTCTCCGGCGGCAAGGATCACGACGTGCAGGGCTGCGGGCATGGGGCGTCCAGGTGCAAGGGATGTCGCGATTCTAGCGGGCCGCGCTGCTAGGATGCGCCGATGCCCCACGCCCGCCGGACCCGATGAGCCTTGGCCGCCATGCCCGCCATTACCTGCTGATCGGCGGCGTGCAATGGTTGGTGGACTGGGGCGTGATGGTCGCGCTCAGCCACTTCGGCGTGCTGATCGAACTGGCCAACGTCGCCGGCCGCGTCGCCGGCGCCCTGCTGGGCTACTGGCTCAACGGCAAGCTGACCTTCGCCGGCGACGATACCGCGATCGGCCCGACCCAGCTCACCCGCTTCATCCTGATGTGGCTGGGCACCACCGCGGTCAGCACCTGGTCGATGGGCGTGATCGACGACTACGCGGGGCTCAAGTGGGCGTGGCTGGCCAAGCCCGGCGTCGAGCTCGCGCTCGGCGTGGTCGGCTTCTTCCTCTCCCGGCACTGGGTCTACCGAAAATAGCGCCGCACCGCAGAGCCGACCCATGGTCGGCTTCGAGGATCAGTCGACGGTAAACCCGACCTTCACCGTCACCTGCCAGTACTTCACCTGGCCGCCCTCGACGTGACCGCGGGTATCCAGCACCTCGAACCAGCGGATGTCGCGGACGCTCTCGGACGCCTTGGCGATCGCGACGCGGATCGCGTCGTCGCTGCCGGTCGTGGACGAGCCGGTCAGTTCCAGGGACTTGTAGACATGGTTGGTCATCGGGCGCTCCTTGGCCTGGGGCAGGCCAGCGTCGCGCGGGGGCCGCGCCGCGTCAATCCCGCCGCGTCACCCGCACTTGGAATAGCCGCAATTCAGGCAGGTCGCGCAGCCGTCCATGATCACGACGGCCTTGGTGCTGCACTTGTGGCACATGGTGGCGGAGGGCGGGAAGCTGGCGCCTTCGCCGGTGACGGCGACCGATTCGGTGTCGCGATCCTGGCCGAGCCGACCATGGGTCGGCTCTACGGGGCTGGCGGGCTCACGCTTTTTTTTTGAGCGGGACTCGAAGGCGGCGCGCTTTTCGGCGATCAGCGCGCGGCGCTCGGGGCTCATTTCCGGGTCGTGGATCATGCCGATGGACTTCAGGTGGTCCTCGACGATGCTGCCCAGTTCGGCCACCAGCGACGGCATGTACACGCCGCCGGCCTTGAAGTAGCCGCCCTTGGGGTCGAACACGGCCTTCATCTCTTCCACCAGGAAGGTCACGTCTCCGCCCTTGCGGAACACCGCGGACATGATCCGGGTGAGCGCGACGATCCACTGGAAATGCTCCATCGACTTGGAGTTGATGAAGATCTCGAACGGGCGGCGCTGCTCGTGCTCGCTGCCCTGGTTGAGCACGATGTCGTTGATGGTCACGTACATGGCGTGCTCCACCAGCGGCGACTTGATCTTGTAGGTGCTGCCGACCAGCACCTCCGGGCGCTCGATGCGCTCGTGCATCTGGATGACGTCGGCGCTGGGCAGCTCGGCCCCGGCGTCGGCGCGCGGCACGGAATCGGCCTGGGTCGCGGCCGGCTTCGCCTTGTCCTCGGGGGTGACGACGGCGTAGCCCTTGATTTTCTTGTCGATCCTGACGGCCATTGGGGGTGGTTCCTGTCGCTGTGTCGAAAAGCCCCTCCCTCGCGGGAGGGGCAGCTTTGCGGCTTGCGCCGCGGTTACGCGCGGGCCCTCGGCGAGGCCTTCTTCGCGGCCTTGCGCGGCGCCGCCTTGCGGGCGGTCTTGCGCGCGGCCTTCTTCGGGGCGGCCTTGCGGGCGGTCGCCTTCTTCGCGGTTGTCTTGCGGGCGCCGGCCTTGCGCGCCGTCGCCTTCTTCGCCGTCGACT
>NZ_JBIQNC010000133.1:0-14871 GCF_044462705.1 Xenophilus sp. | reverse complement strand
TCTCGGCCGACGAGTTCATCGAGCAGCTCGAATCGGAGCACCGCATCAAGCCCGAGGTGCGCGAGGCGCGCGGCATGGGCTTCGTGCAGTAGCCGGGCGAAGGTCCACCAAGGGTGTGCCGACCGGGCCTTGAGGCCCGGCCAGGCGCCCCCCTCCTCCAGGCAGCCTCCGGCGGGGGCGGCGCCATCCTCCTGAAGAACGATGCACCGGCGCCGGCCATCGTTCTTCTGCCGTGCGGCCCCCTGACGGCTGGAGGGATGCCGCTGCGCCCCGAAGCGCGGGACATTGGGGTTTCCACTCCAGCGCTCCCCGCATGGCCCCCACCCCCATTCCCGTCCCCCGCCGCCAGGCCTGGAGCGTGCTCGCGGTCAGCACGCTGGCCTTCACTGTGTGCTTCATGGTCTGGATGATGTTCGGCGTCATCGGCATTCCGCTGAAGAAGCAGCTCGGCCTGAGCGCCACCGAGTTCGGCCTGCTGACCGCGATGCCGGTGCTCACCGGCTCGCTGGTGCGCGTGCCGCTGGGTATCTGGACAGACCGCTACGGCGGCCGCATCGTGATGACGATCCTGATGGCCGTGACCGTGCCTGCGATCTGGCTCATGGCCTATGCCACGCAGTACTGGCACTTCCTCGCGATCGGGCTGTTCGTCGGCCTGGCCGGCGGCTCGTTCTCGGTCGGCACGCCCTATGTCGCGCGCTGGTTCCCCAAGGACCGCCAGGGCATGGCCATGGGCGTGTACGGCGCGGGCAACTCGGGCTCGGCGGTCAACAAGTTCGTCGCGCCGGCGCTGATGGTGGCCGGCGGCTGGACGCTGGTGCCCCAAGTCTACGCAGCCATCATGGCCGGCACGGTGGTGTTGTTCTGGCTGTTCAGCGCGCACGACCCGAAGCACCTGGTGCCCAGCAGTGTGCGCTTTTCCGACCAGCTCAAGGCGCTCAAGGACCCGCGCGTGCTCAAGTACTGTCAGTACTACAGCATCGTGTTCGGCGGCTACGTGGCGCTGGCGCTGTGGATGGTGCAGTACTACGTCAGCGAGTACGGCCTGGACATCCGCGTCGCCGCGCTGCTGGCGGCCTGCTTCTCGCTGCCCGGCGGCGTGCTGCGCGCCATCGGCGGCGTGCTGTCGGACCGGTACGGCGCGCACAAGGTCACCTGGTGGGTGATGTGGGTCAGCTGGATCTGCCTGTTCCTGCTGAGCTATCCGCAGACCGAGTTCACCATCGCCACCGTCGACGGCCCGCGTACCTACTTCATCGGCCTGAACGTCGTCGCCTTCACCGCACTCATGGCCGTGCTCGGCGTCGCCTGGGCCTTCGGCAAGGCCAGCGTGTTCAAGTACATCAGCGACGACTACCCCGACCACATCGGCGCCATCAGCGGCATCGTCGGCCTGGCCGGCGGGCTGGGCGGCTTCGTGCTGCCGATCCTGTTCGGCGCGCTGCTGGACTTCACGGGCATCCGCTCCAGCGCCTTCATGCTGCTGTACGGCGTGGTCTGGATCTCGCTGATCTGGATGTACTGGACCGAGGTGCGCCGCACCGACGTAATGGGGCCTCCCGCCGCCGCACGCCACGCCTGAGACGGAGCCGAGCATGAACGCCGCCACCCCCAAGTCCACCCCCCGTGCCGCCGGGCGTGCCGGCCGCACGCTGCAGATCTGGACCCCGGAGGACAAAGCCTTCTGGGTGCAGGAGGGCGAGGCCATCGCCAAGCTCAATCTGTGGATCTCGGTACCCGCGCTGTTCCTGGCCTTCGCCGTCTGGCAGGTCTGGAGCGTGGTCGCCGTGAGCCTGCCGGGCCTGGGCTTCCGCTACTCCACCAACCAGCTCTTCTGGCTGGCCGCGGCGCCGGCGCTGTCGGGCGCCACGCTGCGCATCTTCTACTCCTTCATGGTGCCGCTGATCGGCGGGCGGCGCTGGACGGCGATCTCCACCGCGAGCCTGCTGATCCCGGCCATCGGCATCGGCATCGCGGTGCAGGACCCGACCACGACCTATCCGACCATGCTGATACTGGCGCTGCTGTGCGGGCTGGGCGGGGGCAATTTCAGCTCCAGCATGGCCAACATCAGCTACTTCTTCCCCAAGGACCGCAAGGGTTCGGCGCTGGGCGTGAACGCGGGGCTGGGCAACCTGGGCGTGTCGGTGGTCCAGTTCCTCAGTCCCATAGTCGTCACCGTCGGCGTGCTGGGCATCTTCGGCGGCGCGCCGCAGACCATCGTGAAGGACGGCGCGCAGGTGCAGGTCTGGATGCAGAACGCCGCCTTCATCTGGGTGCCGTGGATCGCGCTGGCCGCCGTCGCGGCCTGGTTCGGCATGAACGACGTGGCCGACGCGAAAGCCTCCGTCGCCGCGCAGGCCGCGATCTTCGTGCAGAAGCACAACTGGCTCATGTGCCTGCTGTACCTCGGCACCTTCGGCTCCTTCATCGGCTTCGCGGCAGGCTTTCCACTGCTCATCAAGAGCCAGTTCCCCGACGTGAATCCGCTGGCCTACGCCTGGCTGGGCCCGCTGGTGGGCGCGGTGGTGCGGCCCTTCGGCGGCTGGCTGTCCGACAGGATCGGCGGCGGCGTGGTGACCGTGTGGAACTTCCTCGTCATGGCGCTGGCCGTGCTGGGCGTGCTGTATTTCCTGCCCAAGGGCGCGGGCAGCTACGCGATGTCCTTCGGGCCGGCGGCCGGCAGCTTCACGGGCTTCTTCCTGATGTTCCTGGCGCTGTTCGTGACCACCGGCATCGGCAACGGCTCGACCTTCCGCATGATCCCGATGATCTTCAACACGCTGGCCCTGCGCGGCGCCGGCCCGGGCGCGGCCGAGCAGGCCGCGGCGACCAAGGAGGGCAACGTGCTGGGCGCCGCCGCCGTCGGCTTCGCAGGCGCGCTGGGCGCCTACGGCGGCTTCTTCATTCCCAAGAGCTACGGCAGTTCCATCGCCGCCACCGGCGGGCCGGAGGCCGCGCTGTGGATCTTCGTCGCCTTCTACCTGCTGTGCGTGGTGGTCACCTGGTGGTACTACGCGCGCCGCCATGCGCCCATGCCCTGCTGAACCCCCACGAGACAACGAGCCATGAGCCACTTCCTCGACCGACTGACCCATTTCCGGCTGCCGCAGGAGAGCTTCGCCGACGGCCACGGCCGCACCACCGGCGAAGACCGCACCTGGGAGGACGCCTACCGCGCGCGCTGGTCGCACGACAAGATCGTGCGCAGCACGCACGGCGTGAACTGCACGGGCTCGTGCTCGTGGAAGATCTACGTCAAAGGCGGCATCGTGACCTGGGAGACCCAGCAGACCGACTACCCGCGCACGCGCTGGGACATGCCCAACCACGAGCCGCGCGGCTGCGCGCGCGGCGCCAGCTATTCCTGGTACCTGTACAGCGCGAACCGCGTGAAGTATCCGATGGTGCGCGGCCGGCTGCTGGAGCGCTGGCGCGCGGCACTGAAGGTCAGCAGGAGCCCGGTGGATGCCTGGGCGCTGATCGCCGAGGACGATGCCGCGCGCCGCGACTACCAGGGCGTGCGCGGCATGGGCGGCTTCGTGCGCGCCGGCTGGGAGGAGGTCAACCAGCTCGTCGCCGCCGCCAACGTCTACACCATCAAGCGCCACGGGCCAGACCGCATCATCGGCTTCTCGCCGATCCCGGCCATGAGCATGGTCAGCTACGCGGCCGGCAGCCGCTACCTGAGCCTGATCGGCGGCGTGTGCATGAGCTTCTACGACTGGTACTGCGACCTGCCGCCGGCCAGCCCGCAGGTGTGGGGCGAGCAGACAGACGTGCCCGAATCGGCCGACTGGTACAACAGCCACTACATCATCGCCTGGGGCTCCAACGTGCCGCAGACGCGCACGCCGGACGCGCACTTCTTCACCGAGGTGCGCTACAAGGGCGCCAAGACCGTGGCCGTGACGCCCGACTACAGCGAGGTCGCCAAGCTGGCCGACGTCTGGCTGCACCCCAAGCAGGGCACGGATGCGGCACTCGCCATGGCCATGGGCCACGTGGCGCTCAACGAGTTCTACTTCAAGCAGCGCAGCGCCTACTTCGACGACTACGCGCGCCGCTACACCGACCTGCCGATGCTGGTGCTGCTGAAGGAGCACCGCCTGCCCGATGGCAGCGTGGTGCAGGTGCCCGACCGCTACCTGCGCGCCAGCGATTTCAACGGCAGGCTGGGCCAGCAGAACAACCCCGAGTGGAAGACGCTGGCCTTCGACAGCGACGGCCGTGCCGTGCTGCCGCACGGCTCCATCGGCTTCCGCTGGGGCCAGGACAGCGAGCAGGGACGCGACGACGCCGGCAAATGGAACCTGGAGGACAAGGAGGCGCGCCACGGCGCCAATGTCAAGCTGAAGCTCTCGGTGCTCGAGGAAGGCGCGCAGGCGCACGAAGTCGTGGAGGTGGGCTTTCCGTACTTCGGCGGCATCGAGACGCCGCACTTCACCGCCAATGCGCAGCAGGGTGACGTGAACCGGGCGCGCGTGCCGGCGGTGCGCCTGCGCCTGGGCCAGGACGGCGAGTACCGCGAGGCGCTGGTCGCCACCGTGTTCGACCTGCAGGCCGCGCAGTACGGCATCGACCGCGGCCTGGGCAGCGGCGCCGCCGGCTACGACGACGACGCGCCCTACACCCCGGCCTGGGCCGAGAGCATCACGGGCGTTCCGCGCCAGCAGATCGTGACCGTGGCGCGCGAGTTCGCCGCCAACGCCGACAAGACCCGCGGCAAGTCCATGGTGATCATCGGCGCGGCGATGAACCACTGGTACCACTGCGACATGAACTACCGCGGCGTCATCAACCTGTTGATGATGTGCGGCTGCATCGGCCAGAGCGGCGGCGGCTGGTCGCACTACGTGGGCCAGGAGAAGCTGCGCCCGCAGACCGGCTGGACGGCGCTGGCCTTCGCGCTCGATTGGGCCAGGCCGCCGCGCCAGCAGAACAGCACCAGCTTCTTCTACGCGCACACCGACCAGTGGCGCTACGAGAAGCTGGGCCTGGACGAGATCGTGAGCCCGCTGGCCGACCGCAGCCGGTACGGCGGCAGCATGATCGACTACAACGTGCGCGCCGAGCGCATGGGCTGGCTGCCCAGCGCGCCGCAGCTCAAGGCCAACCCGCTGGGCATCGCCGCCGAGGCCGAGGCCGCGGGCCTCGCCCCGCGCGACTACGTGGCCCGAGCGCTGCAGGACGGCACGCTGCAGATGAGCTGCGAGGACCCGGACGCGCCCGAGAACTGGCCGCGCAACCTCTTCGTATGGCGCAGCAACCTGCTGGGCTCCAGCGGCAAGGGCCACGAGTACTTCTGCAAGCACCTGCTGGGCACCGACCACGGCGTGCAGGGCAAGGACCTGGGCCCGGACGACGCCAGGCCGCAGGAGGTGAAGTGGCACGCGAACGCGCCGCAGGGCAAGCTGGACCTGCTGGTCACGCTGGACTTCCGCATGAGCACGACCTGCCTGTACTCCGACGTCGTGCTTCCCACCGCGAGCTGGTACGAGAAGAACGACCTCAACACCAGCGACATGCACCCCTTCATCCACCCGCTGTCGGCGGCGGTGGACCCGGTGTGGGAGTCGCGCAGCGACTGGGAGATCTACAAGGGCTTCGCCAAGGCCTTCAGCGAGGTCTGCGTGGGCCACCTGGGCGTGGAGCGCGACACCATGCTCACGCCGCTGATGCACGACACGCCCGCCGAGCTGGCCCAGCCCTGCGGCGTGGCCGAGTGGAAGAAAGGCGAGTGCGAGCTCGTCCCCGGCAGGACGGCGCCGCAGGTCACGGTGGTCGAGCGCGACTACCCCAACACCTACAGGCGCTTCACTGCACTGGGGCCGCTGATGGACCGGCTCGGCAACGGCGGCAAGGGCATCGCCTGGAAGACCGGCACCGAGGTGGAGCAACTGGGCCAGCTCAACGGCCTGACCACCGAGCCCGGCGCGACCGAGGGCCGCCCGCGCATCGTGAGCGACATCGACGCCTGCGAGGTGATCCTGCAGCTGGCGCCCGAGACCAACGGCCACGTCGCCGTGAAGGCCTGGGAGGCGCTGGGCAAGTTCACGGGCCGCGACCACGCGCACCTGGCGCTGTACCGCGAGGACGAGAAGATCCGCTACCGCGACATCCAGGCGCAGCCGCGCAAGATCATCAGCAGCCCGACCTGGAGCGGCATCGAGAGCGAGACCGTCAGCTACAACGCCGGCTACACCAACGTGCACGAGCTGATTCCCTGGCGCACGCTGACCGGACGCCAGCAGTTCTACCAGGACCACCCCTGGATGATCGCCTTCGGCGAGGGCTTCTCCAGCTACCGCCCGCCGGTGGACATGAAGGCCACGGCCGGCATGCAGGGCATCAAGCCCAACGGCCATCCGGAGATCGCGCTGAACTTCATCACGCCGCACCAGAAGTGGGGCATCCACAGCACGTACACCGACAACCTGCTGATGCTCACGCTCAACCGCGGCGGGCCGGTCGCGTGGATCAGCGAGGAGGACGCGAAGCGCGCCGGCATCGAGGACAACGACTGGATGGAGATGTTCAACCTCAATGGCGCGGTGGCCGTGCGCGCGGTGGTCAGCCAGCGCGTCAAGCCCGGCATGGTGATGATGTATCACGCGCAGGAAAAGATCATCAACACGCCCGGCAGCGAGATCACCGGCGTGCGCGGCGGCATCCACAACTCGGTCACGCGCATCGTGCTCAAGCCCACGCACATGATCGGCGGCTACGCGCAGTACAGCTACGGCTTCAACTACTACGGAACCATCGGCACCAACCGCGACGAGTTCGTCGTGGTGCGCAAGATGGCCCGGGTGGACTGGCTCGACACGCCGCGCGGCGACCACCTGGCCGCGGCCTACCGATCGCAGGGCGAGAACCCCTGACGAGCTGCACCACGACAAGGAACCTGCGATGAAAGTCAGAGCCCAGATCGGCATGGTCCTGAACCTGGACAAGTGCATCGGCTGCCACACCTGCAGCGTGACCTGCAAGAACGTCTGGACCAGCCGCCCCGGCGTGGAGTACGCCTGGTTCAACAACGTCGAGACCAAGCCCGGCATCGGCTACCCGAAGGAATGGGAGAACCAGGAGCGCTGGAACGGCGGCTGGGTGCGCAAGGCCGACGGGTCCATCGTGCCGCGCCAGGGCGGCAAGTGGCAGCTGCTGATGAAGATCTTCGCCAACCCGAACCTGCCGGAGATCGACGACTACTACGAGCCCTTCACCTTCGACTACGAGCACCTGCAGACCGCCAAGGAGATGAAGGCTTCGCCCACCGCGCGCCCGCGCAGCCTGATCACGGGCCAGCGCATGGAGAAGATCGAGTGGGGCCCGAACTGGGAGGAGATCCTCGGCGGCGAGTTCAGCAAGCGCAGCAAGGACGCGAACTTCGAGGCCGTTCAGAAGGACATCTACGGCCAGTTCGAGAACACCTTCATGATGTACCTGCCGCGCCTGTGCGAGCACTGCCTGAACCCCACCTGCGTGGCCAGCTGTCCGTCGGGCTCGATCTACAAGCGCGCGGAGGACGGCATCGTCCTGATCGACCAGGACAAGTGCCGCGGCTGGCGCATGTGCGTCTCGGGCTGCCCGTACAAGAAGATCTACTACAACTGGAAGAGCGGCAAGGCCGAGAAGTGCATCTTCTGCTACCCGCGCATCGAGGCCGGCCAGCCCACCGTGTGCTCCGAGACCTGCGTCGGCCGCATCCGCTACCTGGGCGTGCTGCTGTACGACGCCGACCGCATCGAGGCTGCCGCCAGCGTCGAGAAGGACATCGACCTGTATCGGGCGCAGCTCGACATCTTCCTGGACCCGAACGACCCCGAAGTGATCGCGCAGGCGCGCCGCGACGGCGTGCCCGAGGCCTGGCTGATCGCCGCGCGCAACAGCCCGGTCTACAAGATGGCGGTGGACTGGAAGGTGGCGCTGCCGCTGCACCCCGAGTACCGCACGCTGCCCATGGTCTGGTATGTGCCGCCGCTGTCGCCCATCACGTCTGCCGCGAACGCCGGCCACGTGAGTGCCAACGGCGAACTGCCCGACGTGAACCAGCTGCGCATCCCGGTCAAGTACCTGGCCAACCTGCTGACGGCCGGCGACACCGTGCCCGTGGTGAAGGCGCTGGAGCGCATGCTCGCCATGCGCGCCTACCAGCGCGGCAAGCACGTGGACGGCGCGCCCAACCGGGCGGCCATCGACCAGGTCGGCCTGTCGGTGGCCGAGGTGGAGCACATGTACCAGGTCATGGCCATCGCCAACTACGAGGACCGCTTCGTCATCCCCACCACGCACCGCGAGTACGCCGAGAACGCCTTCAACGTGCGCGGCGGCTGCGGCTTCAGCTTCGGCAACGGCTGCAGCGAAGGCGTGACCGAGACCAGCCTGTTCGGCAGCGAGAAGAAGCGGACCATCCCGATCCGCGTCGACTTGTGAGCGCAGGGAGAAACGGCATGAACACCACCGGCATCAGTTTCACCCTGCGCGCGCTGGCGCACCTGCTGCGCTACCCCGACGCCGCCATGCGCGCGCACCTGCCCGACATCCACACCGCGCTGAACGCCGAAGACGCCATCGGCCGCGTGCGCCGCGCCGAGCTCGACGCGCTGATGGACCGGCTGCTGGCCGAGGGCCTGGACGCCGAGACCGTCTACGTGGACCTGTTCGACCGCGGCCGCGGCACCGCGCTGCACCTGTTCGAGCACGTGCACGGCGACTCGCGCGACCGCGGCCCGGCCATGGTCGATCTGGTGCGCACCTACGAGGCCGCCGGCCTGCTGCTGGACCCGGCCGAGCTGCCCGACCACCTCACGGTGCTGCTCGAATACGCCTCGACCCAGCCCGTGCGCGAGGCGCGCGCCTTCATCGGCGAGTTCGCGCACATCCTGCAATCCATCGTCGCCGCGCTGCAACGCCGGGGCAGCGACCACGCGGCGGTGCTCGCCGCCGTCCTCGATCTGGCCGGCCAGCCGCTCGCGCCCGGCGCCGCCGTGCCCGAGGAGGAGGCGCTGGACGCGAGCTGGGAGGAGCCCGCCGCCTTCGGCGGCTGCAGCAGCCAGGGCCAGGCCGCGCCCGGCACGCCGCAGCCCGTCCACCTGATGCGCCGCCAGCCGCCCTCCGGCGCCGCACGCTGAACCCCGAGGAGCCCTGCCATGCCACTGGCTATCCACAACTTCCTGTTCAACGTCTACCCCTACGTCTGCCTGGCGGTGTTCCTGATGGGCAGCCTGGCCCGCTTCGACCGCGACCAGTACACGTGGAAGAGCGATTCCTCGCAGATGCTGCGCGCGCGCCAGTTGCGCTGGGGCAGCAACCTGTTCCACGTCGGCATCCTGTTCCTGCTGTTCGGCCACACCGTGGGCCTGCTGACGCCGCATTTCATGTACGGCTGGCTGATCACCGCGCCGCAGAAGCAGATGCTGGCCATCGTCTCCGGCGGCATCGCCGGCTTCGTGTGCTTCGTCGGCCTGACGATGCTGCTGCACCGGCGCATCTTCGACCCGCGCATCCGGCTGACCAGCCACCGCACCGACCTGGCGATCCTCGTCATCCTGTGGGTGCAACTGGTGCTGGGCCTGGTGACGCTGCCGCTGTCCTGGGGCCACCGCACCGACGCCAGCGCCATGCTGATCCTGGCCGACTGGGCGCAGCGCATCTTCACCTTCCGGCCCGACGCCTCGGGCCTGGTGGCGCTGGACTGGCCCTTCAAGGTGCACATGGTGCTGGGCATGACGATCTTCCTGCTGTTCCCCTTCAGCCGGCTGGTGCACGTGTGGAGCGGGCTGGCCTCGGTGGCCTACCTGGTGCGCCCCTACCAGCTGGTGCGCTCGCGGCGGCTGAACGTGCCGCCCGCACACGACCCGGCCAGGCGCCAGGGAGGCCGGGCATGAAAGCGCTGGAGACGCACGGGGGCTGCGGCGGCAGCGGCGCCTGCTCCTGCCAGGGCACGGACGAGCCTTCGATGCCGCGCATCGAGGCACCCGTCGAGCCGCCGGTGGACCGGCCCCTGCCGCAGGTCAACGGCGTGCCGCTGTGCGGCGCAGCCGAGTTGCTGGACGCCGCCGAGCTGCGCCGGCGCGCCTGCACCGAGCTGCTGCGCCAGGCCGCCATCGCCCAGGGGCTGCTGCCCGACGACGACCCGGCGCCGCAGGCCGGCGCCATCAGCGAGGCCGCGGCCGGCGCCATCGAGCGCCTGCTCGACGGCGCCCTGCAACTGCCCGAACCCAGCGAGACCGCCTGCCGCCGCCATCACGCGGCCCATGGCGCGCGCTACGCCGTCGGCGAGCGCGTGCACGCACGCCACGTGCTGTTCGCCGTCACGCCCGGCGTGGATGTGAATGCCCTGCGCCAGCGCGCCGAGGCCTGCCTGCTCGACGTGCGCAACGCCACGCCCGACGAACAGGCAGCCGGCGACCGCTTCGCCGCGGCCGCGGCCGTCAGCAGCAACTGCCCCAGCGGCGCACGCGGCGGCGACCTGGGCTGGCTCACGGTGCGCGACTGCGCCCCCGAGTTCGCGCGCGAGCTGTTCGGCCATGCCGAGGTCGGCGTGCTGCCGCGCCTGGTGCACAGCCGCTTCGGCCTGCACGTGGTGCAGGTGCTGGCGCGCGAACCCGGCACCGTGCCCCCCTTCGAGCAGGTGCACGCCGCCGTCGCCCAGACGCTGCGCCAGCGCAGCTTCGCCACCGCGCTGTCGCAATATCTGCGGCTGCTCGCCGGCCAGGCGCGCATGGCCGGCGTGGACCTGGAAGGCAGCGAGACCCCGCTCGTGCAATAGGGCCATAGAGCGACAGGGCCGGCCATGCCCGGAGAAGACCTGCTGGCGCGCCTGCGCCGCTTCCACGACGGCGCGTTCCCGCTGCAGGCCGGGCGCTTCCGCGAGCTGGTGGAAGCCGGCCGGCTCACGCAGCACGGCTGGCACTTCGTGATCGAGGACGGCCAGGTGCACGTGTTCGACGTGGCGAGCGGCCGCTTCGTCGCCGCCAGCGAAGCAGGCCATGCGGGCACCGGGCCCTACCGCCTCCACGAGGAGCCCGCAACGGGCTCTCTTGATGCAGATCAAGCGTAGCGGCATTGCGCCCTGCGGCGGCGAGCGGGCCGCGCAAAATTCAGGTTCCCATGATGTCTGCCCCCTACCTGCTGCGTGCCCTTGCCGCTGTCGGCATCGGCCATGCGCCACCCTCGTCCGGCGATGCGCGCTGACCCTCGCATGCACCGGCCGCTGGCCGCCAAGCTCGGCGCCATCGGCTGCCTGTTGCTGGCGCTGGCGCTGGCTGCCATCGGCCTGACGCTGTGGGTCACCTGGCAGCTCGAAGGCGGCGCCGCGGCCGTCAACGAGGCCGGCCGCATGCGCATGCAGACCTGGCGGCTGGCGCAGACCCTGTCGGCCGGCGACACGCCGCTGCTGGCGCCCCGCATGGCCCAGCTCGACCAGAGCATGGCCCTGCTGCGGCGGGGCGATCCGGCGCGTCCGCTGGCCGTGCCGCGCGAAGCCGCCTCGCGCGCCGCGCTGGCCGCGGCGCAGCAGGAGTGGGCGTACCTGCGCGAGCGTTGGCAGCACGGCGACGCCACGGCGCCGCAAGCGGCGCAGGTGGCGGCCGAGGCCACGGCCTTCGTCGCCACCATCGACCGCCTGGTCGACACCATCGAACGCCAGCTGGCACGCTGGACCACGCTGCTCAACAGCGCCCAATTCGCCATGATGGCGCTGGCCATCGCCGCCGCCATCACGCTGCTCTACGCGGCCCAGCTGCTGGTGTTCAGCCCGCTGGCGCGGCTGCAGGCCGGGCTGGCGCGGATCGAGGCGAGCGACCTGTCGGCCCGCATCGATGCGGCCGGCGACGACGAGTTCGGCGCCGTGGCCCAGGGCTTCAACCGCATGGCCGCACGCCTGCAGGACCTGTACGCCAGCCTGGAGCGCCGCGTGCAGGAGAAGACCGAACACCTGGAGGCCGGACGCGCCCGCCTGGCCGCGCTGTACGAAGCCGCCGCATGCGCCGCGCGGGCCGATACGCTGCAGACGCTGGCCCAGGGATTCGCCGCGCACACGCGGCGCGTGGCGCGCGCCGATGCCTGTGCGGTGCGCTGGTCCGACGAGCAGAACCGCCGCTACGTGCTGCTGGGCGCCGACCGGCTGCCGACCGCACTGGCCGAAGCCGAGCACTGCGTGCCCACCGGCGACTGCTTCTGCGGCCAGCCGCAGGGCGGCGCGCACACGCGCGTGTTCCCGCTGACGGACCTGCGCGGCGGCCGGCCGAACGGCCGCATCGACGCCGGCCAATGCCGGCGTGCGGGCTTCGCCAGCATGGTCAGCGTGCCGGTGCGGCTGCATGAGCGCATGGTCGGCGAGATCGACCTGTTCTACCGCGCCCCGGAGGCACTGGCCGACGACGACCGCGCCCTGCTCGACGCGCTGGCCAGCCATCTGGCCGGGGCGATGGAAGCCCTGCGCGCCGACGCTCTGCAGCGCGAGGCCGCGCTGGCCGAAGAGCGTGGCCTGCTGGCGCGCGAGCTCCATGATTCCATCGCCCAGAGCCTGGCCTTCCTGAAGATC
Organism: Xenophilus sp.; assembly: GCF_044462705.1. Lineage (NCBI taxonomy): Bacteria > Pseudomonadati > Pseudomonadota > Betaproteobacteria > Burkholderiales > Comamonadaceae > Xenophilus > Xenophilus sp. Next base: position 2,321 of record NZ_JBIQNC010000133.1, on the reverse strand, counting down.
CAGGCCTCGCTTCTGCGCGATGCCCTGGCCGGCGACCCGGCCGGGCAGACTGCACGCGTGCGGGATGCCTTGTCCGAGCTGGACGCCGGCATTCGCGAAAGCCTGTCCGACGTGCGCGAGCTGCTGCTGCACTTCCGCACCCGCACCAACGCGGAAGACATCGCGCCGGCCCTGCGCAGCACGCTGACGAAGTTCGAGCACCAGACCGGCCTGCCCGCGGTGCTGGACATCGCCGGCGAAGGCATGGCGCTGCCGCCCGACGTGCAGGTGCAGGTGCTGCACGTGGTGCAGGAAGCGCTGTCCAACGTTCGCAAGCATGCGCAGGCGCGCGGCGTGCGGGTCGAGGTGCGGGCATCGCCCCAATGGGTGGTGCAGGTGCGGGACGACGGCTGCGGCATGGAAGCCACGGCCCGGGCGCCCGACGAGACGCACGTGGGCCTGCGCATCATGCGCGAGCGCGCCGCCGGCATCGGCGCGGCCCTGGAGATCGCCTCCGCGCCCGGCGCAGGCACCTGCGTGACGCTGACCCTGCCGCGCCTGGAGCCGGCCGCCGCCATCACCACCGAGACCGCCTGATGCCCGAGCCGATCCGCCTGCTGGTCGTCGATGACCACACCCTGTTCCGCCGCGGCCTGACCGCGCTGCTGGCCACGCAGCCCGGCCTGCAGGTGGTCGGCGAAGCCGGCGATGCGGGCGAGGCGCTGCGCCGCGCGGCCGAACTGCAGCCCGACGTGGTGCTGCTGGACCACCACCTGCCCGGCGTCAGCGGCGTGGATGCGCTGCAAGGCATCCGGCAGGCCGCGCCGGCTGCGCGCGTGCTGATGCTGACCATGAGCGAGGACGCCGACACGCTGGGCCGGGCGTTGCAGCAAGGCGCCCACGGCTATCTGCTCAAGACCGTCGACAGCGAGATGCTGGTCGACGCCATCGCACGCGCGCTTCGCGGCCAGTCCACCGTGAGCCTGGAGATGACGGACAAGCTCGTCAGCGCCTTTCAATCCCTGCAATCCGTGCCGGCACCTGCCGAGCCCGCACCGGCGGCCGATCCGCTGGCCCAGCTGTCGCCGCGCGAGCGCGAGATCCTGCAGGAGATCGCGGCCGGCGCCAGCAACAAGGAGATCGCACGCCGGCTGGCCATCGCCGAGACCACGGTCAAGATCCACGTGCAGCACATCCTGCGCAAGCTGGAGCTGAGCTCGCGCGTGCAGGCCGCGGTGCTGCTGGCCGGACGGAGCGCGGGCAGCTGATGCGGGCGGACCTCAGGCCGACGCGCCGCACACCTCCAGCACCTGCGCCCCGTACTTCTCCAGCTTGCTGGCGCCGATGCCGCTGATGCCCTGCAGGTCGCCCAGCGAAGCCGGCGCGCGCTGCGCGATGGCAGCGAGCGTGGCGTCGTGGAAGATGACGTAGGCCGGCAGGTTGTTCGCCTTGGCGACCTCGGCGCGCCAGGTCTTCAGCGCGGCGAAGCGGGTTTGGCCGGCGGCATCCAGCGGCGCCGCGGCGGCGGCCACCGCCGGCGCCTTGCCCTCGCCGCGGCTGCGCCGGCTGCGCGCGGAGGGCGTGGGCGAGGAGATGGACTCGCGCAACCGCACCGGCACCTCGCCCTTGAGCACGGCGCGCGAGCCGTCGGTGAGCTGCAGGGTGTTGAACTTCTCCGCGTTCACCGCCACCGCGCCGATGGCGATGAGCTGGCGCAGCACGCCGCGCAGCTGCGGCTCGCTGAACTCGGCGCCGATGCCGAAGGTGCTGACGCGCTCGTGGCCGAACTGCCTGACCTTCTCCGTGGCCTTGCCGCGCAGGATGTCCATGATGTGCCCGGCGCCGAAGCTGATGCCGCTTTGCTGCTGCACGCGGTAGATGGTGCTGAGCAGCTTGCGCGCGGCATCGGTGCCGTCCCACACCGCGGGCGGCGTGAGGCAGTTGTCGCAGTTGCCGCAAGGCTGGCTTTCCTCGCCGAAGTAGCGCAGCAGGCGCACGCGCCGGCAGTCGGTGGCCTCGGCCAGCGCCAGCAGCGCGTCGAGCTTGCCGCGCATGACCTGCTTGAACTCCTCGGGCCCGGGGCTCTCGTCGATCATGCGGCGCTGGTTCACCACGTCCTGCAGGCCGTAGGCCATCCAGGCCTCGGCGGGCAGGCCGTCGCGGCCGGCGCGGCCGGTCTCCTGGTAGTAGCCCTCGATGTTCTTGGGCATGTCCACGTGCGCGACGAAGCGCACGTCGGGCTTGTCGATGCCCATGCCGAAGGCGATGGTCGCGACCATCACGACGGCCTCCTCGCGCAGGAAGCGGTCCTGGTGGCGCTGGCGCACGGCGGCGTCCAGGCC
>NZ_JBIQNC010000132.1:0-15012 GCF_044462705.1 Xenophilus sp. | reverse complement strand
GCGCGAGGGCTCGAAGTACGGGATCGAGGAGTTCCTCGAGATCAAGTACCTGTGCTTGGGCGGGCTGGATGGCTGAGGCAGTCGCGGCTCCGTGTAGCCAGTGCGCGACTGCATGCATCGATCAACCGGCCCGAAGTCGAGAAGGTTCGATCGGAAATCCATGACACCGTAAGACTACGCGTCTGCGACCATGGCTCCCTCGATCCCATGGCGTTCAAGCGCATCGGCGACCATGCCGCTGCAGCGCTGTTCGGTGATAGAGGTCTCGATGAACCGCGCTGCAGGCTCGCTGCGGTCACGCGGCAGGACCATCGCCTGCTCGATAGTCATAAAGGCGCCCGGCAGTGGCCGCATTCCAGGCAACCGAATGGCATCGGCGTGCAGTTGCTGCCGGACGCCGGCGGCCACGTTCAAGCTCGAGTCGGCGGCGAAGGCGTCTGCCACCTGCTCGGCCTGGGCACCTCGACGAGTTTCGCCTGCGAGAGATGACGTTCCAGGAACAGGGCATACGCGCTGGCCGTGCCGACAACCACGCGGATGCCGGGTCGGTCCACATCTTCGTTGGTGACTAAGGGCGAGGATTCGCGAACGAGGTAGGCGCCTTCGATGCGCACATAGGGCGAGGTGAAGCGCAGTTTTTGGGCGCGAACGGGATCGACCGCCAGGAACCCGATGTCGGCGGCGCCCGAACTCAGCGCTGCGCCCGCGGCGCCGGGCGTGTCGAACTCCAGCAGTTGGAGTGTCAGCCCCAGTCGGCCGGCCAGGATGCGTGCGAGATCGATGGTCACGCCGGCGGGCGCTCGGATGCGAGCGGCTGTGCGCCAGCACTGGGTTCCCCATGTTCAGGGCCGCGCGTAGCACGAAGGCGCACAGATCACGGCGACCAGCGTCGCCACCAGCATCGTCCAGCTCACCTTTTCGTGGGGTAGCACGGCGGCCCCGCCGAACCCCATGAAAGGCTGCAGCAGCTGCAACTGCCCCACGGCGGCGATGCCAGCACCATCGTCGCACCCAGGCGCGGCGCCATCAGGATCGCGATGGCAATGAAGATGGCCCCGAACAGGCCGCCTGTCCAGGCGACCCAGCTATGGCCTCCCGCTCCCAGGCCGGCCGGCGCGACGACCAGCATCGCCACCGTGCCGACGAAGTAGCTCACGAAGCCGTCCCACCAGAGGGAATCGATCTGGGTGCGCAGGCTGGCATTGAGCACTTGCTGCAGGGCGACGCTGGGAGAACGAGCTTGTCATCGTCATGCTTGACGACAGTTGCCAGCTGAGGCACGACCATAGGCTGTCGAATCCAAGATGACAGACTTGTAATTTTCCCGTTAGATAAGCGGCCATCTCGCCCACTAGCATGGTCCGTGCGGCGTTGAGGTGAACAGCCCGCTGCCTGGAATCTGGACCCGACCATGCGCAGCAAGCGCTCCTGGCGATCGCCTTGCCGCCATCAACTCAATCGCACTCGCCCATGCGCCGCTGGCTTCTCGTCTTCCTCCTTGCTGCTTTGCCGTGGCAATGGGCATGGTCGGCAGCCGCGCCTTACTGTCGCCACGAGGCGGCGCCGGGAGCGAGCCACCTCGGCCATCACACACACCAGCACGACCGTGCCGCATCCGACGCCTCCGCGGCGGCCCAAGACCAGTTGGATGATCCGTCCGGCCCGAGTGAGGATCTTGACTGCACGGCATGCCACGGTCTGACCCTGCAGGCATTGCCTTTGACCACCGATCACGTGGCCGAGTCGACTTCGCATGTCTTTGCCACGATCACGCTGGCGCGGTACAGCAGCGATCAACCTCGCGACATCGAACGCCCCAAATGGCGCCGCACCGCCTGAACGGTGCAGCGCTCCACATCCTTCGACACTTCCCCCAGAGCTGCTGCATCGGCCTTTCTGTCCCCTCTTGACTGGAGAACCCGATGTACAGGAACTTGGCGCCGATCGCGTGGGCGATCCTGGCGCTCGCGGGCTGCCCTACGGCAGCCCAGACGAATATGCCAGCGTCGCAGGTGCCGGCCCGACAGGCAGCGGCGCTGACCCTCGCCGAGGCCATGCTGCAGGCGCGGCAGACCAACCCCGAGCTGTCTGCAGCGCGCCATGAACTGGAAGCAGCCGAAGGAGCCCGGGTTCAAGCCGGCGCCCTGCCGAATCCCACCCTCGAAGCGCAGTGGGAGGATCAGCGGCGCGAGACGCGCACCACGACGCTGACCCTGAGCCAGCCCATCGAACTGGGCGGCAAGCGCAGCGCGCGCATCGAGGCGGCCGAGCGTGCCATTGACATCGCGCGCAGCCAGCTCGATGCGCGGAAGACCGATCTCGAGGCCAGCGTCACGTCGGCCTTCTTCGCGGCGCTGGTGGCCCAGGAGCGCCTGACCCTGGCACAGGCCTCGCTCGACCTCGCGCAGCGCGGCCGGGATGCAGCCAGCAAGCGGGTGACGGCGGGCAAGGTGTCGCCGGTGGAGGAAACCAAGGCACGCGTGGCCGAGGCTGGCGTGCGTCTCGAGCGGGTGCAGGCGCAGGGCGAACTGCGCACCGCGCTGAGCCAGTTGCGCGCCGCCATCGGCCCCGGTCCAGAGATCGGCCGGGTGGACGGTGATGCGCTGAACATCCAGGCGCTGCCGGCCGCCGAGGAAGTATCGTCCCGCGTGGACTCGGCACCCGCTGTCAGGGAGGCTCGCCTGGACGCACGCCGCCTGCAGGCGCTGGCCGAGCTGGAGCGTGCCAAACGGATCCCGGACGTCACGCTCACCGTCGGCGCCAAGCGCGAGCAGGAACTGGCGCGCAACCAGGCCGTCGTCGGCATCTCCATTCCACTGCCGATCTTCGACACGAGCCGGGGCAACCTGCAGGAGGCCCTGCGCCGGCTGGACAAGGCCGAAGACCTCGCGCAGGCCGCCGAGTTGCGCGTTCGCTCGGAAGCCACGGCCGCGCGTCAGCGTTTCGAGACGGCCCTGGCCGAGGTCAACACGCTGCGCGAGGAGGTGCTGCCCGGTGCGCAAAGCGCCTTCGACGCAGCCACCAAGGGCTTCGAGCTGGGCAAGTTCAGCTACCTCGAAGCGCTGGACGCGCAGCGCACCCTGCTGCAGTCCAGGTCGCAGTACCTGCGGGCTCTGGCCCAGGCTCATCAGGCAGCGGCCGACCTGCAGCGCCTGCTCGGTGCTCCCGGCACGCCTCCTTCCACGCTTTCCAAGGAACGTCCATGAATCCCAATCCATCGCCGCAGCCGCAGGGCAGGGGGGCCTCGCGGTCCAGGCAACTCGTCGCCATCGCCGTGCTGCTCGTGCTGGGCGTCATCGCCGGGGTGCTCATCCTCACCCAGACGGGCGGCAAACCCGCAGCGGACAGCCACGGCGACCACGCCGCCGGGGCCAAGGAAGGTGACGACGGTCACGGTCATGCCCACGGTGAGGGAGGAGGTGAAGCCGGCCATGCCGAAGAGCAGGCACCCAAGGGACCGCACGGCGGCCAGCTCTTTGCCGATGGCGACTTCTCTCTGGAGCTGCTGCTGAGCGAGGAAGGCGGCGAGCCGCGCTTCAAGGCCTGGACCTTCGAGAAGAACCAGCCTGCCGATGCGGCAGGCGCCACAGTGGTGATCGCCCTGACACGCCCCAGCGGCGAGAAGCAGGAATTCCGGCTCCAGCCCCAACAGGGCGTGCTTACCAGCGAGCAACCGGTGGCCGAGCCGCACAACTTCGAAGCCACGGTCGAGGTGCAGACATCCCGCGAGAGCTATCTCTTCGCCTTCACCCGCGACGAGGGCAAGGTGGCCATGAGCGATGCGCAGATCCGCTCCGCCGGCATCACGCTGGACAGCGCGGCACCAGCCACTATCCACGGCGGCCTGCAACTGCCCGGCGAGATCCGCTTCAACGAGGACCGCACTGCGCACATCGTCCCGCGCGTGGCGGGCGTGGTCGACAGCGTGGGCGCCAACCTGGGGCAGCAGGTCAGGAAGGGGCAGGTGCTGGCGGTGATCTCCAGCAGCGCCGTCTCCGAGACCCGCGCCGAACTGCAATCCGCCCTGCAGCGCAAGGAACTGGCCCGGACCACCTACGAGCGCGAGAAGAAACTGTGGGAGGAGAAGATCTCCCCGGAGCAGGATGTGCTGCAGGCGCGCCAGGCGCTGCGCGAGGCTGAGATCGCCGCGGCCAACGCCAACCAGAAACTGCTGACGCTTGGCGCTTCGCCGGGCAGCAGCTCCCTCGGGCGCGTCGAGCTAAGGGCACCCTTCGACGGTGTCGTGGTTGAGAAGCACATCGCCCTGGGCGAGGCGGTACGCGAGGACACGCAGGTGTTTACCATCTCCGATCTGTCCACCGTCTGGGCCGAGATGAGCATCCCCGCGCGGGAGCTGCCCCGGGTGCGCGTGGGCGAGAAGGCGGTCGTGCGCTCCGGCGCCTTCGACGCCAGTGCCAGCGGCACGGTGGCCTATGTCGGCTCGCTCATCGGCGAGCAGACGCGCACGGCCCGCGCCCGCGTCACCCTGGCCAACCCGCAGGGCGCCTGGCGCCCTGGCCTGTTCGTGAACATCGAGGTGGTGGCCGAGGAGGTGGCCGCGCCGGTCACGGTGGCGTCATCGGCGATCCAGACGGTGGAGGACCGGCCGGTGGTGTTCCTCAAGGTGCCAGGCGGCTTCGTGGCCCAGCCGGTGCAGCTGGGTCGCTCCGACGGCAAGCGCGTCGAGGTGCTGGGTGGGCTGAAGGCAGGCAGCAGCTACGCCGCCGCCGGCAGCTTTGTCGTCAAGTCGGAGCAGGGCAAGGGCTCTGCCACGCACACCCACTGAGGCGGATGACGCGACCATGTTCGAGAGAATCATCCGCTTTGCCATCGAGCAGCGATGGCTGGTGCTTTTGGCTGTGCTGGCCATGGCGGCGCTGGGCGTCTACAACTACCAGCGCCTGCCCATCGATGCAGTGCCGGACATCACCAACGTCCAGGTCCAGATCAACACCGCAGCGCCGGGCTATTCGCCGTTGGAGACCGAGCAGCGTGTCACCTATCCCATCGAGACCGTGATGGCCGGGCTGCCGGGCCTGCAGGAAACCCGTTCGCTTTCGCGCTACGGCCTGTCGCAGGTGACGGTGATCTTCCGCGACGGCACCGACATCTATTTCGCTCGCCAGTTGGTCAACGAGCGGCTGCAGACCACCACCGGCCAGCTGCCCGACGGCATCCATCCGGTGGCGGGGCCGATCTCCACCGGCCTGGGTGAGATCTTCCTGTGGACCGTAGAGGCCGGGGAAGGCGCGACGAAGCCCGACGGCACGCCCTACACGTCCACCGACCTGCGCGAGATCCAGGACTGGGTCATCAAGCCGCAGTTGCGCAACGTGCCCGGCGTCACCGAGATCAACACCATCGGGGGCTACGCCAAGCAGTACCAGATCGCACCCGTGCCGGAGCGGCTCGCCGCCTACGGCCTGTCGCTGGCCGACGTGGTGCGCGCGCTGGAGCGCAACAACACCAACGTCGGTGCCGGCTACATCGAGCGCCGCGGCGAGCAGTACCTGATCCGCGCGCCGGGCCAGGTGCGCAGCGTCGAGGACATCGGGAACGTGATCCTGTCCAGCGCTGGCAGCACGCCCGTGCGCGTGCGCGACGTGGCGCAGGTGGAGCTGGGCCAGGAGCTGCGCACGGGCGCGGCCACCGACAACGGCCGCGAGGTCGTGCTCGGCACCGTCTTCATGCTCATCGGCGAAAACAGCCGTACCGTCTCGCAGGCGGTGGCCAAGAAGATGGAGGAGATCAACCGCAACCTGCCCGAAGGCGTCGAGGCGGTGACGGTCTACGACCGCACGGTGCTGGTGGACAAGGCCATCGCCACGGTCAAGAAGAACCTGCTGGAAGGCGCCATCCTGGTCATCGCGGTGCTGTTCGCCTTCCTGGGCAATCTGCGCGCGGCGGTCATCACCGCGATGGTGATCCCCCTGTCGATGCTCTTCACCTTCACCGGGATGGTGAGCCAGAAGGTCAGCGCCAACCTGATGAGCCTGGGAGCGCTGGACTTCGGCATCATCATCGACGGCGCGGTGGTGATCGTGGAGAACTGCGTGCGCCGCCTGGCGCATGCCCAGGCGCACCATGGTCGGCCGCTCACGCGCACCGAGCGCTTCCACGAGGTCTTCGCCGCCTCGAAGGAGGCGCGCCGGGCGCTGCTGTTCGGCCAGCTGATCATCATGATCGTCTACCTGCCCATCTTCGCGCTCACCGGCGTGGAGGGGAAGATGTTCCATCCGATGGCGCTGACGGTGGTCATCGCGCTGCTCGGGGCCATGATCCTGTCGGTCACCTTCATTCCGGCGGCCGTGGCCCTGTTCATCGGCAACAAGGTCACCGAGAAGGAGAACCGCCTGATGCGCTGGGCACGGCGCGGCTACGAGCCGCTGCTTGCCCGGGCCCTGGACGCCAAGGCGGTGGTGCTGACCTTTGCCGGCATCGCGGTGGTGCTGTGCGGGCTGCTGGCCACGCGCCTGGGCAGCGAGTTTATCCCGAGCCTCAACGAGGGCGACTTCGCCATCCAGGCCCTGCGCATTCCCGGTACCAGCCTCACGCAGTCGGTGCAGATGCAGCAGCAGCTCGAGACGCGGCTGAAGGACAAGTTCCCGGAGATCGAGCGCATCTTCGCGCGCACCGGCACCGCGGAGATCGCCTCCGACGCCATGCCCCCGAACATCTCTGACGGCTACGTCATGCTCAAGCCCGAGAAGGACTGGCCCGAGCCCCGGCGCACCCGCGCCGAGTTGGTGCAAGCCGTGCAGGAAGAAGCCGCAAAAATTCCCGGCAACAGCTACGAATTCTCCCAGCCCATCCAACTGCGCTTCAACGAACTGGTCTCGGGCGTGCGAAGCGACGTGGCCGTGAAGGTCTTCGGCGACGACATGGACGTGCTGAACAAGACCGCGGCGGACGTGGAGAAGGTGCTTGCCGGCATCCCGGGCGCATCAGAAGTCAAGGTGGAACAGACCACCGGCCTGCCGATGCTCACCGTCCACATCGACCGCGACAAGGTGACGCGCTACGGCCTGAACATCGCCGACGTGCAGGAGATCCTGGCCACCGCCATCGGCGGTCGCGAGGCCGGCACCCTGTTCGAGGGAGACCGTCGCTTCGACATCGTGGTGCGCCTGCCGGAACATGTGCGCGGCGACATCGACGCCATCCGCCGCCTGCCCATTCCACTGCCGGCCACCGCGTCCGGCGCGCCAGGTGCCGCAGGCGCTGCCTCTGCGCGCGTCAGCTTCATCCCCCTGGCCGAGGTCGCCATGCTCGACCTGGCGCCCGGCCCCAACCAGGTCAGCCGCGAGAACGGCAAGCGGCGCATCGTCGTGAGCGCCAACGTGCGCGGGCGCGACCTGGGCGGCTTCGTGACGGAGGCTGCCGCCGCGCTGGAGGAACGGGTGAAGATCCCGACGGGCTACTGGACGACCTGGGGCGGGCAGTTCGAGAACCTGCAGTCGGCGACGCAACGCCTGCAGATCGTGGTGCCGGTGGCGCTGCTGCTGGTCTTCACCCTGCTCTTCGCCATGTTCGGCAACATCAAGGACGGGCTGATCGTCTTCACCGGCATCCCCTTCGCGCTGACGGGCGGCATCCTGGCCCTCTGGCTGCGGGGTATTCCACTGTCGATCACCGCGGCCGTGGGCTTCATCGCCCTGTCGGGCGTGGCGGTGCTCAACGGCCTGGTGATGATCTCCTTCATCCGCAACCTGCGCGAGGAGGGCCGCTCCCTGGACGCGGCCATCCACGAGGGAGCGATCACCCGCCTGCGCCCGGTGCTGATGACGGCGCTGGTGGCATCGCTGGGCTTCGTGCCGATGGCCATCGCCACGGGAACGGGCGCCGAGGTGCAGCGCCCGCTGGCGACCGTGGTGATCGGCGGCATCCTGTCCTCTACCGCGCTCACGCTGCTGGTGCTGCCGGTGCTCTACCGGTTGGCGCATGCGAGGGACGAGGAGGAAGAGGTGTTCGACGGACCGCCTGCTGCAGCGGCTGCCGGGCCGCCGGACGCGAAACCTGCCTGAGCCTTCAACGCCGTGAACCCCTCGCACGGCCGTGATGCCGAGGGGCTTGAACCAGGTGACAGGACCTCCATGACCATGAACATTGCTCGATTTCTCGCCATCTCCTCCCTGGCCCTGAGCGGCGCCGCGTTCGCTGCCGGCGACCATGCCGACGAGGCCAAGCCGCGCCACGGCGGCGTGGTGACCGTCGTCAAGGACGTGAGCTACGAACTGGTGGCCGCCAAGGACGTTCTGGCCATCCATGTCAGCGACCACGGCAAGCCGGTGGACCTCAGCGGCGCCACGGCCAAGCTGACGCTGCTGTCCGGCACCGCGAAGCAGGAAGTGGAGATGAAGGCCAACGGTCCCGCCTTGGAAGCGCGCGGTTCCTTCGAGACCGGTCCTGGCACCAAGGCAGTGGCGCAGGTCGCCCTCAAGGGCAAGCCAGTGCAATCCGTGCGGTTCACGTTGAAGTGAAGTCATCTACTCGCGCCTGAGCGCCCTGCGTCCATGGGGTACGGACCGCGCATGCATGGACTCCCGCCCTTCATCGGCTCCCCAGCTTGACCAAATCCATCATGACAAACAAGCTCAGCCTCGACATCCCGGTGGTCCTGCCGGGCGTTCCTGACGCTGCGGACGCCTGCGTTGGGCGATTGATCGACGAGCTGCAAGGGCGCGCCGGCATCGACAAGGTGCATGTCCGCCCCGGCGAGGGCTCCTCGCCCGCCCAACTGTGCATCCACTACGACCCGGACGTGCTGCCTCTGGCGCGGATCCGCGAGATCACGCAAGCGGCCGGCGCGAAGATCACCGAGCGTTTCGGCCATGTCCAATGGCAGGTCGAAGGCATCGGTCACCAGCGGCGCGCGCAGACCGTCATCGACAGTCTGCGCACGCTGCCTGGGGTGCTCGAAGCGGCGGCGAGTGCCGCGGGGGTGGTACATGTGGAGTTCGACCGGGAACGTCTCACCGAGCAGTCGCTGACCAGCGCGCTGGCGAGGCTTGGAGTGACCGTCGTGGCTGGCATGGTCAAGACAGGCTCTGGAGACCACGCGGGCCATGGCGAACCAGGGCATCGGCACGAGACGGGAGAAGATCATGGCCAGGAACACGATCACCCGCACGGCCACGGGGGATGGCTGGGGCCCAACACGGAACTGATCTTCGCGCTGGCCTGCGGCGCGTTGCTGGGGATCGGTTTTGCCGTCGAGAAACTGCTGGGCGATGCACCCGGCTGGCTGCCGGTGGCCTGCTACATCCTGGCATACATCTTCGGCGGGTTCTACACGCTGCGCGAAGCGCTGGATAACCTGCGGCTCAAGCGCTTCGAGATCGATACGCTGATGCTCGTCGCCGCGGCTGGTGCAGCGGCGCTCGGCTCCTGGATGGAAGGGGCCCTTCTGTTATTCCTCTTCAGCCTCGGGCATGCGCTGGAACACTACGCCATGGGGCGCGCCAAGCGGGCGATCGAGGCCCTGGCGGCGCTGGCGCCCGACACCGCCATGGTCCGGCGCGATGGCCAGACCGTGGAGATCGCGGTGGAAGAACTGGTGGTTGGGGACATCGTGCAGGTTCGCCCGAACGAACGCCTGCCCGCCGATGGCTTCCTGGTGAATGGCTCCTCCAGCATCAACCAGGCGCCAGTCACCGGCGAGAGCATTCCCGTGGACAAGCGGCCAGTGCCCGATGCCGCCGCCGCGCGGATTCGTCCTGACACGGTGGATGCGGTTTCGCGCGCGTTCGCCGGCACGATCAACGGTGCGGGTGCGATCGAGATCGAGGTCACGCGCCGCTCCGGCGATTCGGCCTTGGCGCGCGTGGTCAGGATGGTGAGCGAGGCAGAGACGCGCAAGTCCCCGACGCAGCGCTTCACCGACAAGTTCGAGCGCATCTTCGTGCCGGCGATCCTCGCGCTCGTCGTGATACTGCTGTTTGCCTGGGTGGTCGTGGACGAGCCCTTCCGGGACAGCTTCTACCGCGCCATGGCCGTGCTGGTGGCTGCGAGCCCCTGCGCACTGGCCATCGCCACGCCCAGCGCCGTCCTGTCGGGCATCGCGCGTGCCGCTCGCGGTGGCGTGCTGATCAAAGGTGGCGCACCGCTGGAAGAGTTGGGCTCGCTCAGCGCGATGGCCTTTGACAAGACGGGCACGCTCACGGAAGGCCGGCCCCGGATCACGGACGTGGTGCCGATCGACGGCGTGACCGATGAGGAACTGCTCGCCGTGGCCGTCGCGGTCGAGTCCCTGAGCGACCATCCTTTGGCAGCCGCCATCGCCCGCGACGGGCGTGAGCGCCTGGGCGCCAAGCCGCCTCTCGTGGCGGCTGATCTCGAAAACCTCATCGGCCGCGGCGTCAGGGCCCGTGTGGACGGCGAAACCGTGTGGATCGGGAAAGCCGAGATGTTCGGCACCGATGGCGTCCCGCCCCTGAGCGGCGCAGCGCAAGCGGCCATCGATCGACTGCGCGAGGCCGGCCGCACCAGCATGGTGGTGCGCCGCGGCGAGCGCGATCTGGGGGCGATCGGGCTGCTGGATACGCCGCGCACAGGCGCGCGCCAGGCACTGCAGCAACTGCGCGGCCTGGGCATCACCCGAATGATCATGATCTCGGGTGACCACAAGAACGTCGCCCGGGCGGTGGCCGCCGAGGTGGGCCTGGACGAGGCCTGGGGCGACCTGATGCCCGAGGACAAGGTGCAGGCCATCCGCAAGCTGCGTGAGCAGACCAAAGTCGCGATGGTCGGCGACGGTGTCAACGACGCGCCCGCCATGGCCAACGCAACTGTCGGCATCGCCATGGGCGCCGCGGGATCGGACGTGGCGCTGGAGACCGCGGACGTCGCCCTCATGGCCGACGACCTGATGCATCTGCCCTTCGCCGTGGGGCTGAGCCGACACACCCGCGCGGTGATTCGGCAGAACGTGGTTGTCAGCCTTGGCATCGTCGCCGTGCTCGTGCCCGCGACGATCATGGGCCTGGGCATCGGTGTGGCGGTCGCCGTCCACGAGGGCTCCACCTTGCTGGTGGTCTTCAACGCACTTCGCCTGCTGGCGTATCGCACGCCCGCGGCGTCCCAGCGCGGTCACTGCACGATGCCAGGAGCGCGACGCCGTTCACCCGGAGATGGAGGCCTTGCGTAGATGACAAGAGCATGACACAGATGTCATCGTGGCGTGCGCCAAGTGTCGGGTCCGTTTCCTAGAGTCAGTTGCACATCCTGGTCGGGGTGACCGGTGCCACTGCCACTGTCTTTAGGAGACCTTCCATGCACATGCCTGCCCATCGTTCCTTCGTCGCAGCCGCGGGAGCGGCTCTGATGTTCCTGGCGCCTGCCGCCAAGGCCGCCGGCGCCTTCCATCCCGACACCAGCGAAGCGGGCGCCGTCTTCTTTCCCGACCATGTCAGCGTGAAGTCGCGCGAGCAGGTCAACGCCGAACTGGCCAGCGCCATGCAGCACCCCGCGTGGCAGACAGCCATCAGCCGTGGAGCGCCCTGGCCGGTCACCAAGACTGGGGCCGGGCTGACCCGCGAACAGGTCAACGCGGACCTCGACGCCGCCATGAAGCATCCCGCCTGGAACAGCGTCAGCCGCGGCGCACCGTGGCCCGTGCAGCGCCCGGCCCCGTCCACGTCGGCCGTCAAATAATCCGAGCGGGCGATCGACCGCGCGCCTGGGGCGCGTTCTCCGGCGCGCTCATGGTCCCGGCTGGAGGGGGAGATGTCGAGGCCATCGGCCTCGCGGGGGAATGGGCCTCGCGCAAGCTCAGGCCGACCCGCGTGATGCCGTCCTTGCTGCTCGCGAAGGTGGTGCCGCCGTGCATCCGCGCGATCGCCGCCACGATGGCCAGGCCCAGACCGTGATGGCTCGCCGAGCCGGCGCGTGACGGATCTGCGCGGTAGAACCGCTCGAATAGCCGTGGCAGGGCATCGGGGGCGATGGGGGGGCCGTGATTCTCCACGGTCAGGCGAACCTCGCCTTCGTGCCGCTCGATGCTCACCAGGATCTGCGAGCCGGGGGCCGCGTAGCGCTTGGCGTTGCTCACCAGGTTGGAGATCGCCCGCCTGAGCAGCCCCGTGTCCATCGGCAGCACGGCCTCGCCACGCACCGTCAGGCTCACGCGCGCATCCTCCAGGGAAGCTTCCTGAAACTCCGCGACGGCCCGGACCTGCTCGGCCAGGCTCTCGGGCGCGCCCCGGCGGGCCTGCGCGCCGCGATCGGCCTTCGACAGAAAGAGCATGTCGGTGACGATGGCGGTCAACCGTCGGGCTTCCTCCAGTTGTGATCCCAAGGTCTCCTTGAGTTCTGCCTCCGAGCGATCGTGGCGCAGTTCCACCTCCGCCTGCGCGATCAGGTTCGACAGGGGCGTACGCAACTCATGGGCGACGTCGGCGTTGAAGGCTTCGAGCTGGGCATAGGCGGCCTCCACACGGCCGAGCAATCCGTTGAACTGGGCGATCCAGGGGTGCAGCTCGCTCGCGTAGCCCGCAGGGTCGATGCGATGGCCAGGTTGGTCAGGGCCTGCGGCGCCGGTTTCGTCGGCCAGCTTTTTCAAGGGGCTCAGGCCACGCCGCACGAGCAGCGTGCCGGTCAGCGACACGAGCAGCGTGCCCAGGACGGCGGCGCCCACCAGCGTCCAGGCGAGTCGCTCCAAGAGCACCTTGTCGCTGCCGATGTCGAGGCTCATGCGCCCTTCGACGGGTTGGCCGTCGATCCGTGCGTCCCACAGCGTCAGCTTGCGGGTCTGCCAGGTGTCGCCTGCGGGGCGCATGCTGGATTCGTACAGCGGCTGCCCCGCCGCCCAGAGGGACACCGCCGCATCGGTGTGGGACTGGAAATAGTCGTCCAGCTTATGGCGCAGGGCGTTCGCGTTCAGGGGCTGGATGGTTTCCGTCACCACCCGCCGCACGATGTCGGCGTGTCGTGCGAACTCCTCCTCCTGCTTGAGCTGGAAGCTCCATCGGGTGGTGGCGTAGACGCCGGCGCACACCAGGCTCAGTCCCACCAGCGTCTGGATGGCGAACCAGCGCGAGAGCGAGGTCTGGATCGACATGTGCCGGCTCAGCGCGCGGCGCCGCGGTGCTCCATGACGTACCCCATGCCGCGGACGGTGTGCAGGAGCTTGTCCTCGAACGGATCGTCGATCTTGCTGCGAAGGCGCCGCACGGCCACTTCCACCACGTTCGTCTCGCTATCGAAGTTCATGCCCCAGACCTGGTCGGCCAGCACCGCCCGGGACAGGATCTGGCCCTGTCTGCGAAGGAGCAACGAAAGCAGGGCGAACTCCTTGGCCGTCAGGTCCAGGCGCTTGCCAGAGCGTGTGGCCCGGCGCGTGGTGAGATCCAGCTGTAGATCGGCCAGGGCATAGCGCGTGGCGTCCTGCATGGGGCTTCTTCGCAGCAGCGCACGCACGCGGGCCAACAGTTCCGTGAAGGCGAAGGGCTTGGACAGGTAGTCGTCGGCACCGCCCTCCAGGCCCCGCACGCGGTCCTCGACATCATCGCGTGCGGTGAGCATCAGCACCGGGACGGGGCTGGACTTGCGCAGCTCCTGCAGGACCTTGAAGCCGTCCAATCCCGGCAGCATGATGTCCAGGACGACGGCATCGTAGTTGCCGGTCTGCGCCAGCGCCAAGCCTTGGTTGCCATCGCGGGCCAGGTCCACGTTGAAGCCGCTTTCCACCAAGCCCTTGCGCAAATAGTCGCCCAGCTTTTCCTCGTCTTCGACCACTAGCAGGTGCATGGGAAGGAATGGTAGCCCGCGCGCCGATGGGCCCTGATTACATTCCTGTCATCACGGCAGCCGCCCCGTCGCCGCGAGTGGCAGCCGTCACTGGCCGCTGGCCGCGGCCGTGGAGTTCGCGCGCAGGCTGTTGAAGGCTTGCTGGGCCCGCCGGTAGGCTGGCCCGGCGGTGTCGAAAGGCACTTCGCCGTAGGCCATCTGCGACATGCCGGAAGCGACCCACGCCTCGGCTTCGGCCTGGACCTGGGCACGCGTCTTCTGGCTCACCGTCACGGTCGCGCGAGCCTCGCCTTCCGGATAGCCGGTGGCCGGCGCGGTTGCCATCCAGTCGCGCGTTTCGTGAGCCACATCGGCGCGCGACAGCTGCGAGGCCGTCGCAGCCGGTCGGGGATCGCCTTCGGCGTAGTTGCCGGCCAAAGCGGGGGAAGAAACGGCAGCCATGGCAAGGGCGATCAGGGCGAAGGGGGTGCGGGCAATTCGCATGAAAGGGTCCTTTCGGTTGAGTGTGAATCGAATGGCATCAACGTTTCTGATGCCACGTCCAGACTCTACGAAGACCAGCTCGCGAAAAGGCGCACGCCGAAATTACAAATACGTCATGCAGCGACCTTTCTATTTTTCAAACTGACGAACGCCGCTTGCCGCGGCGCTTCTCCACCGATGAGATACCTTCGCACTTGCGCGCGGCCTGACTACCTCACGCGCACATCCATGTGGGCTCAGGAGCTTGGCCGACTCGAGGAGGCTTATTGGCCCGAGGGTAGGGCACGGCGTCAAAGTCTTGCCCGAGGTCGCCCCCGCGTGGATGCAGAAAGCGGCCTCGGCATTTGGCGTGCTATGGCATCCTCGCCCCATTGTGGGTTACGAAAAGACTCCGGCCCATTGGCAATTGCCGCCAATGCCAATCGGCGCGACTTTGCCCGAGTGGTAACTGTTGATCCCGAGGTCTGACGCGGACAGGTTTCGCTCGACTTCTTGATGGGGCCAAGGACCTGGTGCACTATCAGGATATCTTCTGCATGGCGCCAACTGCCATGGCAAGGACTTGGTCCGCGTCGAACGGCCCGGTATCGGCCGCGTCGCTCCAGGCGACGAACTCGTCGGGCCGCACCAGGATCAGGCGGGCGTCGTAGCGCGCCCGCTCGTCCGCGGCCGTGTCCTCGACCACATCCAGCGGCACGCCGGCCGACCGCGCGGCCTCCCGCAGGGCATCCACCTTCTCCTGTTCCGCGCCGAAGGCCAGCAGGGTGAAGCTCCCCTGGAGCC
>NZ_JBIQNC010000131.1:0-15021 GCF_044462705.1 Xenophilus sp. | reverse complement strand
GCCAGTTCCACCGCGGAGCGCACCTCCATCTTGTCGAACACGCGCGCGCGGTGCACCTCGACCGTGCGCACGCTGATCGACAGCTGCTCGGCGATGAGCTTGTTGGGCAGCCCCTCCACCACGCGGCGCATCACCTCGCGCTCGCGTTCGGTCAGTTCCTGCACGCGCCGCTGGATGCACTGGCGCGCGCGCCGCGCGTCGATGGCCTCCTGCGAGGCGGCCAGCGCGTGCTCGATGCGGTCCACCAGCGCGTTGTCCGAGAAGGGCTTCTCGCAGAAGTCGAAGGCGCCGCGCTTGACGGCGTCCACCGCGGTCGGCACGTCGGCGTGGCCGGTCAGGAAGATCACCGGCATCTCGGCCAGCAACTGCCGCTCGGCCAGCCGGTCGAACAGCACCAGCCCGCTGATGCCGGGCATGCGCACGTCCAGCAGCAGGCAGCGCGGCTGGTCGATGGCGGGGGCGTCGGCCAGGCGCTGCTCGAAGGCCTCGGCGCTGGCGTAGTGCTCGCTGTCGAGGCGGCGCGAGCGCAGCAGCCAGGCCAGCGCCTCGCGCACGCTGGCGTCGTCGTCGACGATGAAGATCCGGGCATCGATGGGGGGTTGCATGCGTGAAAGGCTCCGTGGCGGCGCGCGGGCTCAGCCGGGCGCCGCGGCCGTTTCGGCGGGCGGCAATGCGGGCGCGGCACCGGCCACCGGCAGCGTGAAGCGGAAGACGGTGCCGCACGGCGCGCTCGGCTCGTGCACCAGCTCGCCGCCGTGCTGCTCCACGACCGTGCGGCACAGGCTCAGGCCCAGGCCCATGCCGTCGGGCCGGGTGGTGAAGAAGGGGGTGAACAGCCGCGCGGCGGTGGCCTCGTCGATGCCGCTGCCGCGGTCGGTGACGCTGAAGGCCAGCCAGCGCCGCGCCGCGGCGCCGGCGCTGACGGGGCCGCCGACGCGCGCCGCGGCCAGGCACAGCACGCGCTGGCCCGGTGGCGCGCCGTCCATGGCCTGCATGCCGTTGCGCGCGAGGTTGAGGATCACCTGCTCCACCAGCGTCGGGTCGCACTGCACGGCGGGCAGGTCGGCGGGCACGTCCAGCTCGATGCGCACGCCGAGCTTGCGCGCCTGCAGGCCCACCAGCGGCAGCACCGCGTCGAACAGCAGGCGCGGCGCGACGGCCTCGCGCGTGCGGTCGCGGCGGCGCACGAAATCGTGCACGCTGCGGATCACCTGGCCGGCGCGGTCGGCCTGCTCGGCGATGCGGCGCACGGCCATGGCGATGTCCTCGCGCTCGGGCGCGGGCACCGGCGCGGCGGCCGGATCGGCCAGCAGGTTCAGCGAGCCGGTGGCATAGCTGGCGATGGCCGCCAGCGGCTGCGTCAGCTCGTGGCTGAGCAGCGAGGCCATCTCGCCCACGGCGGCCAGCCGGGCGCTGGCCTGCAGGCGCTCCTGGCTGGCGCGCGAGATCTCCTCGATGCGGCGCTGCTCGCTGATGTCGATGAAAGCGCTCATCCAGCCGGTCTGCACGCGCTGCGCGTTGACCAGCGGGGCCTCGAAGATCAGCACCGGGAAGCGCGTGCCGTCCTTGCGCTGGAAGACGGACTCGAAGCCCTCGCGCGCGAAGTCGCCGCTGGCCTGGCGCTGGCGCTGGCGCTGCCAGTACTCGTGCGCCAGCTCGGACGGCCAGTAGGGCACGTCGCGCGAGGCGCCCAGCAGTTCCTCGGGCGCGAAGCCCACCATCTCGCAGAAGGCCGGGTTGACGTAGGTGATGCGGCCCTGCAGGTCGCGCGCGCGCAGGCCGGTCATGACCGAGTCCTCCATCGCCTTGCGGAAGGCCAGGGCGTCGGAGAGTTCGGCCTCGGCCTGCTCGCGCCGGCGCGTGTCGCGCGCCAGCAGCACCAGCACCGACACCAGCGCGATGGACATGGCGGTGACCAGACCGGTCAGCACGTTGGGGAACAGGTCGGGCGCGGTGCGCCAGCCGTCCACGCGCAGCACCAGCGCGTTGCCCGGCAGGTCCAGCAGCTGCTGCGCGGTGAACACGCGGTTGCCCACGCGACGCGCCGTGCCCAGGCTCACCAGGCGGGTGCCGTCGGTCTCGGCCAGCGAGACCTCCTGGCCGCGCATGAGGGCCGGGCCGAGCATCTCGCCGAGCATGCCGCGCAGGCCGTAGGCGGCCACCAGGTAGCCGCCCGATTCGAGCGGCAGGCACAGGTCCATCACCTCCAGGCCGCCGGCCGTGCCCGGCGGCTGCACGAACGGCACGTAGTGGCTGGGCGCATAGGCGGCGCTGCGCTGGCGGCGCGCGGCGGTGCAGGCCATCACCAGGTCGGGCGAGGCCTCGACGCGCTCGGCGGGGTCGAACACCTCGGGGCGGTAGGGCGTGTCGACGGCGTGCAGCAGGCCGAACCGGGCGTCGCGCCACTCGATGCGCAGCCACTCGCGGTGCCCGCGCAGCAGCTCGGCGGCGGCGGCGCCCCATTGCGCGGGGTCCTGGGGTGCGGCCTGCAGCGTCTGCAGGCTTTGCACGTTGCGCGCCAGGCCGGCGCGCAGGTCGGCCACGGCGTCGGCGGTGTCGCGGTCCAGCCGCACCTGCACCTGCTCCACCTCGTGCCGGCCGGCCAGCCACACCACGGTGACCAGCAGCCCCATCACCAGCACGGCCAGCAGCACCCACAGGAACCAGCGCCGCCACAGCGAGCGCAGCGCCCGCAAGGTGCGGCGCCACGGCGCCGGCGGCGTGGCGGGGAGGTCGAGGGCGGCCTGCGGCGGTTTGCTCACGGCGCTTTCACAGGACGCGGTGGCCCAGGGCCGGCAGTTGCGTGCGGCACTGCGCCAGGCGGACGATGTCGAGGTCGGCGAGGACGACGCCCTCGCCTTCGGCGCGCTGCGCGACCACCTGGCCCCAGGGGTCGGCCACCAGCGTCTGGCCCCAGGTGCGGCGGCCGTTCTCGTGCGTGCCGCCCTGTGCGGGCGCGGCGACCCAGCACAGGTTCTCGACAGCGCGGGCGCGCAGCAGCAGCTCCCAGTGCGCGCTGCCGGTGGTGTGGGTGAAGGCGGCGGGCACCAGCAGCAGGTCGGCGCCCTGCCCGGCCAGCGCGCGGTACAGCTCGGGGAAGCGCAGGTCGTAGCACACGCTCATGCCGACGCGCCAGCGGTGGCCGTCGCGCGAGGGCAGCTCGAAGACGACCGGCCGCGCGCCGGGCGCGATGACGCGCGCCTCGTCGTAGCGCTCGCGGCCGTTGTCGAAGCAGAAGAGGTGGATCTTGTCGTAGCGCGCGGCACACTCGCCCTGCGGCGAGAAGGCCAGGCTGGTGTTGAAGACGTGCTGCGCATCGCCCTCCACCCGCATCGGCAGCGTGCCGCCGACGATCCACAGGCCCAGCTCGCGCGCCGCGTCGGCCAGGAAGCGCTGCACCGGGCCCTCGCCCGGCGTCTCGGCCAGCGGCAGCTTGTCGCCGTCGCGGTGGCCCATCAGGCAGAAGTACTCGGGCAGCACGGCCAGCTCGGCGCCGCCGGCGGCGGCCTCGGCCAGCAGGGCGCGCGCGCGGGCCAGGTTGGCCTCGCGCGAGACGCCGGACACCATCTGCACGGCAGCGATCTTCATGGTCGGGTCTCCTTCGTGGCGGGCGCGCCGCCGCCCGGCGGCAGCGGCAGCAGCTTCGGCAATTCGGACAGCTCGGGCAGGTGCGGCAGCGCCGGCAGCTTCGGCAGTTCGGGCAGGTGGCGCCGCTCCAGCTTGTTCACCTTGGGGTCGGCCCAGGTGCCGTCGATGTGGAACTCCTGCGTGGCGGCCACGGCCAGCGGGCGGCTGAGCACCATCTGCGCCAGGAAGGCGCCCAGGCCGACGGCCGGGTTGATGGCGGTGGCCACCAGCGCGGCGGTGCCGGCGTTGATCTCGGGCACGACGACCACGCGCAGGTCCTGCGTCTCGCGCACGATGTCGGCCTGCCCGTCCATCAGCACCGCGGCGTTGACGCCCTTCATCTGCAGGTTGTTGGTGGAGGCGGTGCCGCTGGCGATGCGCGCGTCGCCGCGGATGAAGTCGAAGGCGAAGCCGGCGCTGAACACGTCGCGGAAGTCCAGCGTCAGCCGCCGCGGCAGCGCCTGCAGGCTGAGCACGCCCAGCAGCTTGGCGATGCCGGGGTCGGCCTTGAGGAACTGGCCGGAGGCCACGTCCAGGTGCACCTGGCCGCCCAGGCTGGGGTAGTCGATGGAGAAGGGCGAGCCGCGCCACTGCACCTGGCCGCTCATCTGCCCGCGCCCGCGCGCGAGCACGCCGCGCATGCCGAAGCGCTCCAGCAGCGCGCCGGCGTCCTGGATGTCGAGCTGGAAGTCCATCGCCGTGCGGCGCACCGCGCCCGGCCCGGCACCGGCGGGCGCCGCCCAGCTGCCCTTGGCGTTGAACACGCCCTCGGGCGTGGACAGCACCAGCTTGTTCAGCCGCCACTCGCGCTCGCGGCCGCCGCGGTTGACGGCGTCGATCTCGGCACGGCCCAGGCGCTTGCCCAGCAGCTCGAAGTCGTCGACCACCACGTCCAGCGCCGGCAGGTCGTCGGGCTGCTCGTCCAGCAGCGTCTCGACCTCGTGCGCCTCGCTCGGGGCGATCTTCAGCCGGGCCAGCCGCGCGTACAGGCGCCCGGCGGACTGGCTGCCGTACTCGGCATAGCCGCTGAGCTCGCGCGCGTCGATGTTGGCGCGCCAGAGCTCGCCCTCGCGCGAGCCGCCGAGCACCACGTCGTGCAGGGTGCGGCCGGCCACGCGGAAGGTGCCGGCGCGGATGGCCACCAGGTCGGGCATCCAGGCGGTGGCGGCAGGCGCCGAGGCCTGCGCCGCCGGCGTCTGCGCGTCGAGCGCACCGGCGCCGTCGGACAGCAGGCGCCGCCATTCGTCGACGTCGAGCCGGTCGAGCACCACGTTGGCCAGCAGGCCCGCATGGGGCAGCGCGCCCGCCTCGACCGCCTCGGCGCCGATGTGGACGGCGCCGCGCGTCAGGCGCGGCGCGGCGCCCGCGGTGTCGCGCAGCAGCCGGGCCGAGGCGACGCCGCCCAGCGTGGCCTCCAGTTGCTCGCCGGCGGCGGCGCCCTCGGCACCCGGGCGCAGCGCGGTCTGCGCCACGCGCAGCGGCAGCGCCGCCTCGGCGCTCTTGCCCAGTGGCGCAGGCAGGTCCAGCGCCAGGCCGCGCAGGTCGCTGGCGACGCTGAACTCCGGCGTGCCGCGGCGCTGCCGGACGCTGACGCTGTAGTCGGTGGCGCCCTCGGCTCGGCGCGCCAGCGGCGCCAGCCAGGCCACCTCGCGCGCCTCGCGCAGGCCCTCGGCCGTCAGGCGGCCGCTGGCGCGCAGGTCCAGCTCGTCGCCGCTGCCGTCCCAGCGGCCCTGGCCCTCCACGCGCACTTCGCCGCCGGCCAGGCGGGCCTGCAGGCCGCCCAGGCTGAAGCCGCGCTCGGTGAAGTCCAGCGCGCCCTGCGCCTGGGTGAAGGCGGGCGTGCGCGGCGCCAGCTGCAGCGTGTTGCCGGCCAGCGCGACGCGGGCCTGCACCTTGGCCTGGTCCATCGCCTGGATGGGCAGCTCCAGCTTCAGCCGGTAGTCGCCGCCGCCCTCGGCGTGCAGGCCGGCGAGGAAGTCGCGCGCGCCGCCGGCCAGCGGCGCGCCCAGGCGCAGCACGTCGCCCAGCGGGCCGCGCGCCTGCGCATCGACCGACAGCACCGCGTGCTCCAGGTCCGGGATGCGCGCCTCGCCGCGCAGCAGCTCGACCGCCGGCGCCGCGGCCAGCCGCGCCCGGGCGTTGGCCACCTGCATGCCGGCGCGGTCGAAGACCAGGTCGCCCGACAGGCTGCCCAGCGCCGGCCAGGCCGGGGGCTGGCCGTTCTGCTCGTGCGGCACGTAGGCGTACTGCACGTCCTGCACCTTGGCAGCGATGCGGAACTCGCCCTTGGCCGGGTCCTTGAAGGGCATGTCCCACAGGTCGCCGCGCAGGCGGAAGTCGGCCTCGCTGGCGCGGCCCTTCCTCACCGCGTCGCGCACGTAGTGGCGCACCTCCTGCGGGATGTCCAGCGGCAGGTAGCGGTGCACGCGCGTGCCGTCGGCGCGGTCGAGCCGGCCCTGCAGGTCCAGCACGCCGGGGAAGCGCGAGCGGCTGCCCGAGGCCGCCGGGTCGCTGGTGTGCCAGGCCAGGCGCGCGCTGCCCTCGGCGTCGGCGTTGGCGAAGCGCAGGTCGGGCAGGCTGAGCTGGATGCGCTCGCCCTCGCGCTGCCACTGCAGCGTGCCGCTCATCTGGTCCAGCGGCAGCAGCGGGTCTTCGAACACGCCCGGCAGCTCCAGCGCGCCGGAGGCCATGGCGAGCGTGGCGCGGCCGCCGGCCTGGGTCATGTCGAAGCTGGCGTCCAGCCCGCGGATGCCGGGCACACCCACCGGCGCGCGCGCCTGCGCGATGCGGGTGGCGGGCGTGGTGGCCTCGACGCTGGAGGCCAGGCTCAGGCCCGTCACGCGCCCCT
This sequence comes from Xenophilus sp., assembly GCF_044462705.1. Classification (NCBI taxonomy): domain Bacteria; kingdom Pseudomonadati; phylum Pseudomonadota; class Betaproteobacteria; order Burkholderiales; family Comamonadaceae; genus Xenophilus; species Xenophilus sp. The sequence goes on along the minus strand of NZ_JBIQNC010000131.1, from coordinate 8,546 downwards.
TGGCCTGGTACGTCGCAGGCGCGTCCAGCGGGCCCTGCCAGGCGGCATCGATGTTCTCCACCAGCCCGCGCGGCGCGCGGCGGGCGATGACGCCGCGGATCCCGTCGCCCAGCGGCAGGCGGTTGGCGATCAGCGCCAGCGCGCCCAGGTCGATGCGGTCGGCGCGCAGCGCGCCGCTCTCGGGCGTGCGGCCCTGGGCCGCCGTGCGGCGGAACCACACGTTGCCGCCCGGCCAGCGCACGCCGTCGCCGGTGGCGAACTGCAGGTCGCGGGTGGAGAACTCGAACAGCCCGGGCGTGTTGCGCGCCGTCAGCCGGCCGGTGAGCTGGCGCAGCACCAGCGGCTCCAGCTTGTCGCCCAGCACGGCGTCGACGCGCGCCAGCGCGAGGTCGGCCGCGCCGCCGGCGGGCTGGCCGTCCTCCACGTCGATCCAGGCACGCAGCGCGCCGCTGCCCTCGCGGATGCGCGCGTCGAGCGTGACGTAGCGGCCCAGCCGCGTGACGTCGATGCGCGGCAGCTCGGCGTAGAACTCGCCGTCCCAGCGCCGCCAGTCGCCGCTGCGCAGCGACAGCAGCGGCTGGCGGAACACGCCCATCAGCGTGAAACGCTCGCCCCAGCCGGCCGGCGGCGTGGCGTCCAGCCGCAGGCGGTGGCTGCGCGCGCCGTTGCGCGCGACGAAGCGCACGTCGGTCAGCAGCAGGGGCGGCGCGGCGCGCAGCTCGTCGGTCCACTGCACGGTGCCGCCCTCGACCACCAGCTCGCGCTGCGCGAAGAACCAGTCGGCCGCGCGCTCGCCGCCGGCGCTGCCGTCGTCGGCCGACAGGTCGAGCCCGGCCACGTGCAGCCGGCCCTGCGCGTCGCGCCGCACCTGCGCCTCGGGGCGCTCGATGTAGAGCTGCTCGAAGCTCAGGTGCCACAGCGAGCGCGGCGACACGCCCGCCACCACGCGCGCCAGCCGCAGCGCGTCGTGCTGCTGCGCGTCCTGCAGCGCCACGTCGCGCAGCTCGATGGTGGGGAACAGGCCCTCGGTGCGGGCCTCGATGGCGCCGATGCGCACCGGTACCCCGATGGCCCGCGTGGCCTGTGCTTCCAATGCGCCGCGCCACTCGCCGATTCGCGGCACAATCCAGCCGTGTAGGACGACCACGCACAGCAGCAGCCCCAGCCATGCCGCGATCAGCAACCACAGCAGTCCGCGTGCGATCCGGGCGGTCGTCCTGAGCAGTCGTGAAGGGGAAGGCGTCGTGACGTTCATCGAGGCTCGCGCTGGGTCGGAAATTATGACCGGCGCCCCATCCGCCGGTTCCTCGCCGGCCTCTGCAGCGCCGCCCGCCTCCGCCCACTCGCGCTTCGTGCAGCGCCTGCGCCGCCGCTATGCGGCCGAATTGCCGCTGCTGCCGCCCGGCGCCCCGCTGCGCCCCCACATGGAAGCCGCCTACGCCGCCCTGCGCGGGCGCGGCGACGCGGCGGGCGACGCGCTGCGCATCGTGCGCCAGCTCGTCATGGAGCGCCTGGTGGTGCTCGACTGCGACGCCGGCTGCGAGCTGGCCGACGTGACGCGCGCCGTGACGCAACTGGCCGAGTTCGCGCTGGACACCGCGGTGGCCGAGGCCTTCGCCGAGCTGGACGCGCTGCACGGCGCGCCCGCCGCGCCCGGACCCGATGCCGGCCGCGCGCAGCTCTGGGTCGTCGGCATGGGCAAGCTGGGCGCGCGCGAGCTCAACGTCTCCAGCGACATCGACCTGATCTACCTGTACGACCACGACGGCGAGACCGCCGGCCTGCCCGACGGGCGCGGGCGCCTCTCCAACCAGGAGTACTTCGCCCGCGCGGTCAAGCGCGTCTACGCGCTGGTCGGCGACACCACCGAGCACGGCTTCGTCTTCCGCGTCGACCTGGCGCTGCGACCCAACGGCAACTCCGGCCCCAGCGTGGTCTCGCTCGACGCGCTGGAGGAATACCTGCAGGTGCAGGGCCGCGAGTGGGAGCGCTTCGCCTGGCTCAAGAGCCGCGTGGTCGCCCCCACCGCCTGCGTGGCCGACGGCTCGGCCCAGGCGCTGCGCGGCGTGGTGCTGCCCTTCGTGTTCCGCAAGTACCTCGACTACGCGGTGTTCGACGCCCTGCGCGACCTGCACCGCCAGATCCGCGAGCAGGCGGCGCGCCGCAGCGCCGGCCGGCCCGAGCGGGCCAACGACGTCAAGCTCTCGCGCGGCGGCATCCGCGAGATCGAGTTCACCGTGCAGTTGCTGCAGGTGGTGCGCGGCGGCCAGTTCCCCGAGCTGCGCACCCGCCCAACCCTCGACGCGCTGCAGCGCCTGGCCCGCGCCGGCCTGATGCCGCAGCCCGCGGCCGACGCGCTGGCCGCGGCCTACGTCTTCCTGCGCCGGGTCGAGCACCGCATCCAGTACCTGGACGACCAGCAGACCCACATGCTGCCGGTGGCCGACGAGGACCTGGCCTGGATCGCCACGACCATGGGCTTTGCCGGCACCTGCGCCTTCCTCACCGAGCTGGACGCGCACCGCGAGTTCGTGGCGCAGGAGTTCGACCGCCTGCTCGGCGGCGACAAGCCGTGCAACGGCAACTGCCGGAGCAAGGGCGCGCGCGCCCCCGCGCCCACCGACCTGGGCGAGCTGCTGGCCGACCTGCCGCCGCCCCTGGCCGAACGCATCCGCGCCTGGTGCGACAACCCGCGCGTGCAGGCCCTGCGCGACGACGCCCGCGCCCGCCTGTACCAGCTGGTGCGCCGCACCGGCCAGTGGCTGCGCGCACCCGACGGCGAAGACGAGGCGGCGGACGCCGCACCCGCGCGCATCGATGCCGCCCTGCGCTGGGCCGACTGGATGGAGCCGCTGCTGCGGCGCGACAGCTACCTGGCGCTGCTGGTCGAGCGGCCCGGTGTGCACGAGCGCCTGCTGCGCCTGCTCGGCGCGGCCCGCTGGCCGGCGCGCTACCTGATGCAGCACCCCGGCGTGATCGACGAGCTGGCCGGCGCCGAGCTGCTGGCCGGCCGCTTCGTCGCCGAGGACTTCGAGGCCGAGCTGGAGGCGCGGCGCTCCTCGCTGCGCAGCACCGGCGAGGCCGACGAGGAGGCCCTGCTGAGCCTGCTGCGCCGCGCGCACCACGCCGAGGTGTTCCGCACCCTGGCGCGCGACGTGGACGGGCGCCTCACCGTCGAGCAGGTGGCCGACGACCTGAGCGCCCTGGCCGACACGGTGCTGCGCGTCACCGCCCGCTGGTGCTGGGCCCTGCTGCGGGGCCGCCACCGCGAGACGCCGCGCATGGCCGTCATCGGCTACGGCAAGCTCGGCGGCAAGGAGCTGGGCTACGGCAGCGACCTGGACATCGTCTTCGTGCACGACGACGACGACGAAATGGCCGGCGACGTGTACGCCGCCTTCGTGCGCAAGCTCATCAACTGGCTCACGGTGAAGACGGCCGAGGGCGACCTGTACGAGATCGACACCGCGCTGCGGCCCAACGGCAACTCGGGCCTCTTGAGCACCACCTTCGAGGCCTACGAGAAGTACCAGCTCGGCCGCGGCAGCAACACCGCGTGGACCTGGGAGCACCAGGCCATGACGCGCGCGCGCTTCGTGCTCGGCGATGACCTGGCCCCCACGCTCCCTGCTACGCATGGTTCGCTGCCCCCCGAGGGGGCGCTCGCCGCCTTGGGGCGGCCCGGCGGCGGCGAGGTGGCCCCCACGCTCCCCGCTTCGCGTGGTTCGCTTCCCCCCGAGGGGGCGCGTTCCGCCTTGGGGCGCCCCGGCGGCGGAACGTCGCTGGCCGAGCGCTTCGACGCCGTGCGCGAGGCCGTCATCACCGCCCCGCGCGACGTGGCCGCGCTGCGCGCCGAGATCGTCGCCATGCGCGAGAAGGTGCGCGCCGCGCACCCGGTCAAGCCCGGCCGCTTCGACGTCAAGCACAGCCCCGGCGGCATGGTGGACGCGGAGTTCGCGGTGCAGTTCCTGGTGCTGTCGGCCGCGCGCGAGCATCGCGAGCTGATCCCCAACGTCGGCAACATCGCGCTGCTGCTGCGCGCCGAGGAGGCCGGCCTGCTGCCGCCGGGCGTGGGCCGCGACGCGGCCGCCGCCTACCGCGAGCTGCGCCGCGTGCAGCACCGCGCGCGGCTGAACGAGGAGCCGACGCAGGTGCCGGCCGAGGCGCTGGCGAAGGAACAGCAGGCCATGCGGGCACTGTGGGAGGCCGTCTTTGGCTGAGCCGGCGCGTAGCGGCGAAGCCGGCGCGCTGCGCGCCTGGGGCCTGGGCGCGGCGGTGGCCGCCGCCCTGCTGGCCGGCTGCGCCAGCGGCCCGGGCGGCGGGCGCATCGGCCGCGACGGCGCGCCCTCCTCCCCGCCGCCGGACCTGGCGAGCGTGCCCGACGCCGAGCCGCGCGTGGAGCCCGTCCGCGCCAGCGGCGGCACCAGCAAGCCCTACAGCGTGCGCGGGCGCAGCTACGTGCCGATCACCGACGACCGCCCCTTCCGCGAGCGCGGCCTGGCCTCCTGGTACGGCACCGGCTTCCACGCCCGCTCCACCGCCAGCGGCGAGCCCTACGACATGTACGCCATGACGGCCGCGCACAAGACGCTGCCGCTGCCCAGCTACGTGCGCGTGCGCAACCCGGCCAACGGCCGCGAGGCGATCGTGCGGGTGAACGACCGCGGCCCCTTCCACGACGGCCGCATCATCGACCTGAGCTACACCGCCGCGCTCAAGCTCGACCTGCTGCGCGGCGTGGCGCCGGTGGAGATCGAGCGCCTCACCAACGAGGACATCCGCACCGGCGCCTGGCGGCGCGACGGCGGCACGCAGTTCGCCTCGGCCGCACCGGCGCCCTCGCCTGTCCCGGCCGCCCCGCCTGCCGCCGAGCCCGTGCAGGCCGTCGCCGTGCCGCCGGCCTGGGTGGCGCCGGTGGCGGCCACACGCACCGACCGATCGCAGGCCCTCGTGCTCGCCCAGGCGCCGGCGGAGCCTGCCCCGCCCGGCACGGCCAGCGACAGCACCGCGCCGCCGCCGCGCTTCGGCAGCATGCAGGTGGACGAGCTGCCGCCGATGACGCCGGCGCCCGCCGCCACACCGCCGGCCGCGCCTCCATCCGTGCCGTCCGCACCGGCGCCGCAGGATGCGGCAGCCACCGCCGGCTTCTGGGTGCAACTCGGCGCCTTCCGCGAGCGCGAGGGCGCCGAGGGCCTGCAGACGCAGGCCGGCCGCACGCTGCCGGCGCTGGCGCCGCAGTTGCGCGTGTTCAGCGAAAGCGGCACGCACCGGCTGCAGGCCGGGCCCTACCCCAGCCGCGAGGCAGCCGCCGCCGCGCAGGCGCAGTTGCGCGACGGCCTGCGCCTGTCGCCCATCGTGGTCGAACGGCGGTAGGCCGGCCCCTTTCCTCGCCCCTACGGGAACCGCTGCGCCGCATAGGGCGCCGGGTCCACCAGCGGCGCCTCGCCGCCGATCAGCTCGGCCAGCAGCCGCCCGCTGACCGGCCCGAGCGTGAAGCCCTGGTGCGCGTGGCCGAAGTTGAACCACAGGCCGCGGTGGCGCGGCGCCGGGCCGATCACCGGCTTCATGTCGGCCGTGCAGGGCCGCGCACCCAGCCAGGGCTGCGGCTCCACCGGATCGCCCAGGTCGAGCAGCTCGCGCGCATGCGCCTCGGCGCGGCCGAGCTGCCAGGGCGTGGCCGGCGCGTCGCGCCGCGCGAACTCGGCGCCGGTGGTGATGCGCACGCCGCGCCGCATGGGGGCGATGACCAGGCCGCGCGCCACGTCGTACAGCGGCAGCCGCGGCCCCGGGGCGCCCGCGTGGTGGCGGTGGTAGCCGCGCTTGACGAACAGCGGCAGCCGGTAGCCCAGCGGGCGTAGCAGCAGGTCGGCCCACGGGCCGAGCGCGATGACGGCGTGCTCGGCATCGAGCAGGCCGTCGTCGGTGCGCACCTGCCAGCCGGTGGCGGTGGGCCGCAGGGTCGCCGCATCGCCGCGCACCAGCGTGCCGCCCAGGCGCCGGAACTGCGCCGCGTAGCGCGCCACCAGCTCGCCCGGGTCGCTCACGCTCCAGGGGTCGAGCCAATGGACCGCGCCGGCCAGGCGGCGGCGCAGCGCGGGCTCGGCGGCGGCCAGCGCGTCGCCGTCCAGCGCGGCGTGGCGCAGCCCGTGGCTGCGCGCCAGCGCTTCGGCCTCGGCCAGCGCCGTGTCCAGGCCGGCGGCGTCGCGGAAGACGTGCAGGTAGCCCTCGCGGCGCACCAGGTCCTCGGCGCCGGCGGCGGCGATCAAGGGCGCGTGCTCGCTGGTGGCGTGCTCGATCAGGCGCGCATGGGCCTGCGCGATCGCCGGGTAGTGCGCGGCGCCCGAGTGGCGCCAGTAGCGCGCCAGCCCGCCGGCCACGCGCGGCAACGCGCGCAAGTGGTAGTTGACGTCCGACCCGCGCTTGAGCGCCACGCCCAGCAGCCGCGCGATGCTGCGCGGAAAGGCGTAGGGCTCGACGGCCTCGCGCTGGATGATGCCGGCGTTGCCGTAGGAGGTCTCGCGCCCGGGCTCGCGGCGGTCGACCAGCGCCACCGCGTGGCCGCGCATCGCCAGGTGCAGTGCGGTGCAGGTGCCGACCATGCCGGCGCCGAGGACGATAACGGGGGAGGTCATGGCCATGCTCCTTTGCGCCCGGTGCGCGCGGGCCGTTGTGGCGGCGCCTCGCGCAGGCGCGGCTGCATGAAGTCGATGAAGGCGCGCAGCTTGCGCGGCATCTGCGCGCGGCTGGGGTGGTAGAGGTAGAAGCCGGGGAAGCTGGCCCACCAGCGCTCCAGCACGGGCACCAGCGTACCGGCTTCGAAGTCGGGACGCACCTCGCCCTCGAAGGCGCAGCCGATGCCGGCGCCGGCGCGCACGGCGGCGACCAGCACGCCGTTGTCGTTGGCCACCAGCGGGCCCTGCACCGCCACCTCGAACACGCGGCCGGCCTGCACGAATTCCCAGCGGTACAGGCCGCCCGCCGTGAGGCGGATGTTGACGCAGGCGTGGTCCTTCAGCTCCTGCGGCGTGCGCGGCGGCCGCCGGCCCTGCAGGTAGCGCGGCGAGGCGAAGCACACCATCCGCTGCGCGCCGCCCAGCGGCACGGCCACCACGTCCTGCGCCAGGCTCTCGCCCAGGCGGATGCCGGCGTCGAAGCCGCCGGCCACCAGGTCGAGCAGGCGGTTGTCGCAGTGCAGGTCGAGCGTGATCCCGGGGTACGCGGCGGCGAAGTCGGCCAGGTGCGGCAGCAGCAGCACGCGCGCCGCCACGCTCGACAGGTTCAGCCGCAGCACGCCGGCCGGCGCGTCGCGCCGCTCGTCCAGCCCGTCCACCGCCTGCGCCAGCTGCGCCAGGCCGGGCGCGGCGGCGTCGAGGAACTGGCGGCCGAGTTCGGTGAGGCCGACGCGGCGCGTGCTGCGGTCCAGCAGGCGCACGCCCAGGCGCCCTTCCAGCGTGCGCACGGTCTGCGAGAGCGCCGAGGGCGACACGCCCATCTGCGCCGCCGCCTTGGTGAAGCTGGCGTGCCGCGCCACCTGCGCGAAGGCGGCGATGGCGGGGAGCAGCTCGGGCGACATGCGGTCCATTATGAAGCGGTGCTTCAAGACGCATGCGGCCCAACCGGCTTTTTCCCGAGGAATCGGCGGTCTACCTTCGGGCCCGTCGACTTCTTCTTTTCCTGGAAAGGGACCGCACCATGCAACTGACCGACTACCTGACCCTGGGCGCGAGCGGCCTGCGCGTGAGCCCGCTGGCGCTGGGCACGATGACCTTCGGCACCGACTGGGGCTGGGGCGCCGACGAGGCCGAGGCGCGCAGCATCTTCGACCTGTACGTCGAGCGCGGCGGCAACTTCGTCGACACCGCCAACTTCTACACCGGCGGCAGCAGCGAGGCGCTGCTGGGCCGCTTCGCCGCCGGCCGGCGCGACCGGCTGGTGCTGGCGACCAAGTACTCGCTGAACCTGCACCCCGGCGACCCCAACGGCGGCGGCAACCACCGCAAGAGCCTGGTGCGCGCGGTGGACGAAAGCCTGAAGCGCCTGGGCACCGACTACATCGACCTCTTGTACCTGCACATCTGGGACGGCACCACGCCGGTGGAGGAGGTGATGCGCGGCTTCGACGACCTGGTGCGCGCGGGCAAGCTGCTGTACGCCGGCATCTCCGACACGCCGGCCTGGCAGGTCGCGCGCATGCAGACGCTGGCCGCGCTGCGCGGCTGGACGCCGCTGGTGGCGCTGCAGGTCGAATACAGCCTGGTGCAGCGCACGGTCGAGCGCGACCTGGTGCCGATGGCCGAGGCACTGGGCCTGGGCGTGACGGCGTGGTCGCCGCTGGGCATGGGCGTGCTCGCGGGCAAGTACGACCGCGCTTCGCTGGCGCAGGGCGATGCGCAGTCGCTCACCGTGCGCGGCACGCGCCAGCAGGTGGCGCTGACGCACGACATGCTCAGCGAGCGCAACCTGGACATCGCCGAGGAGGTGAAGGCCATCGCGCAGGCGCTGGGCCGCTCGCCGGCGCAGGTGGCGCTGGCCTGGCTGCTGCAGCG
>NZ_JBIQNC010000130.1:12206-15184 GCF_044462705.1 Xenophilus sp. | reverse complement strand
TAGCGCTCGAACTGGCGCTGCGCCGCGGAGGCGTCCACCCCCTCGCGCAGCACGGCGCTGCTGAAGCCGCTGCGCTGCATGTGCACCAGCAGGTCGATGATCACATCGCCCGTGGCGCGGATGTCGCCGGCGAAGCGCCGGCGGCGGCGCAGCATGATGGCCTGGCTGTACGCGCGGCCGTCGGTGAACTTCGGAAACTGCAGCTCGATGCGGCCGACGCCTTCCAGGTCCAAATCGGCGGCCAGCGGGTCGGCGTCGTTGGGCAACTGCAGGACCTTCAGGCCCTCGTCCGCGCCGCTCTCGCCGGCATGCTGCTCGGCGCTGAGGATGCGCAGCGTCTGCTTCATGCCGCAACCTCCTCGGCCTTGAAGCGCGCGCCGTTGGCCGCGGCCTTGAACGGGTCGTGGCCCACGCGCCGCAGCGTGTCGATGAAGAACTCGCCCGGCTTGCGCAGCGCGCGGTAGGTGCCGAGCAGCGCCTCGATCACCTCCGGCACCTCGGCCGCCGAGAACGACGGGCCGACCACCTTGCCGCCCAGCGCCGGGCCCGACAGCTCGGTGCCGTCGGAGCCGCCCAGCGTGATCTGGTACCACTCCTTGCCGTCCTTGTCGACGCCCAGGATGCCGATGTGACCGCTGTGGTGGTGGCCGCAGGAGTTGATGCAACCGCTCATGTGCAGGTCGATCGGGCCGAGGTCGAACACCTCGTCCAGGTCCTGGTAGCGCTCGGTGATCGCCGCCGCGATGGGCAGCGAGCGCGCGTTGGCCAGCGAACAGAAGTCGCCGCCCGGGCAGGCGATCATGTCGGTCAGCAGGCCGATGTTGGGCTGCGCCAGGCCCAGCGCGCGCGCTGCCTCGTACAGCGCGGGCAGGTCGCTCTCGTGCACCCAGGGCAGCATCAGGTTCTGCTCGTGCGTCAGGCGCGCCTCGGAGGCGGAGAACTGCTCGGCCAACTGCGCCAGCGCCTCCATCGTGTCGGCGTCGGCGTCGCCGGGCGCGAAGCCCACGCGCTTGAACGACAGCGTGACGGCGCGCAGGTGCGGCAGGCGGTGGCCGCGCACGTTCTGCTTGAGCCAGCGCTGGTAGAGCTGGCCGTCGGTGTTCACGCTGGAAGGCAGGTTGGCGGGCTTGAGCTCGGGCACCACGAAGCTGGCCTGCACGCGGTCCAGCTCGGCCTGGGTGATGGTGTGCGGGGCGCCGTCCAGCTCGACGATGTCCTTGTACTCGGCCTCCACGTCGTCGATGAACTTCTGGCCCTCGGCCTTGACCAGGATCTTGATGCGCGCCTTCCACTTGTTGTCGCGCCGGCCATAGCGGTTGTACACGCGCACGATGGCCTCGATGTAGTTGAGCAGCTGGTCCCAGGGCAGGAACTCGCGCACCACGGTGCCGATGATCGGCGTGCGGCCCATGCCGCCGCCGGCCTTGACGGTGAAGCCCACCTCGCCGGCGTCGTTGCGCACCGCCTGCACGCCGATGTCGTACCAGCCGGTGGCGGCGCGGTCCTCGACCGAGCCGTTGTAGGCGATCTTGAACTTGCGCGGCAGGAACGTGAATTCCGGATGCAGCGAGCTCCACTGCCGGGTGATCTCGGCGAAGGGGCGGGTATCGACGATGTTGTCTTCGGCAATGCCCTCGTAGGCCTCGCAGGTGATGTTGCGGATGTCGTTGCCGCTGGTCTGGATGCCGTGCATGCACACGCTGGCCAGCAGGTCCATCACGTCGGCCGCCTTGGTGATGGGGATCCAGTTGAACTGCACGTTGGTGCGGGTGGTGAAGTGGCCGTAGCCGTAGCGCAGCGGCGGGGCCGCCAGCGTCAGGCCCGGCTGGGCCGCCTGCAGCTCGTCCTGCGTGGCCTGGGCGTGGGCCAGCAGCGCCGGGTCGGGCTTGTCGTACTCGCGGGCGATGTGCGCCAGCATGCGCAGTTGCGCGCTGCTGATCTCGCCGTAGGGCACGGCGATGCGCGCCATGGGGGCGTAGCGCTGGATGTACCAGCCGTTCTGCAGCCGCAGCGGCAGCAGCTCATCATCGGAGAGCTCGCCGCGCTGCCAGCGCTCGAGCTGGTCCCGGAACTGCTCCGCGCGCAGGCGGACGAACTGGCGATCGAAATCTGTGTACTGGTACATCGTGCGATAGGGGGACTGGAATGGCGCCGGCACGGCCCCGTGGAAGGGCTCGCGGGCGCGAAGGGCGGACTGTAGAGGCGGCCCTTATGAAAACAAACGATTTTCTGGTTCGAGCCTTATCCGGATATGCATATTCGCAAGGCGCCATGCGGGTTTCGGGGCCGCCGGGGCGCATTCCGGGATAAGGGCGGCAGGCGCTGGTCCGGCCCGCCTACGCCCCGGTCTTCCCGGGCGCCAGCGCGGCCTGGATGTCTTCCAGCCGCCGGCCGCGCGTCTCGACGCCGCCGCGCAGCAGCAGCGCCGCGGCCAGGGCCGTCGGCACGGCGATGACCAGCGCCGACAGCGCGAAGTGCCCGAACACCCCCAGCACGCCGAAGCCCGCGCCGAGGATGCCGCCGGCCTTCGAGCTGGCGGCGATCACCCCCGAGCCCGTGCCGCGCAGGTGCACCGGATAGATCTCGGCGGCGTAGGGGATGAGCATGGCGATCACGCCGCTCGAGCTGAACAGCAGCAGCGCGGTGGCCGTCACCATCGCCGCCGCCGAGTGCACCTGGAGCATGCCCAGCACCATGAACAGCAGCAGCGCGGCGGCGGTGAGCGCGAGGAAGAGCACCAGCGCCTTGACGCTGCTCCAGCGGTGGTAGAGCCCGATGACGACCAGCGTGCCCGGCAGCGCCAGCAGGGCTGAGCGCGCCAGCAGGGCGTTGGCCGCGCCCGGGTCCATGCCCATCGCGCCCAGGTTGGTCGGCAGCCACAGCAGGAAGCCGAAGTTCACCAGCCCCCAGGCCAGGCCCGAGACGACCAGGCCCCAGGTGATGCGGGCATGCGGGCCGCGCAGCAGCGAGCCCAGCCC